>JBKPLN010000611.1:0-4040 GCA_046731635.1 Pseudomonadota bacterium
GGCAGTGATCTGCTCGCCGAGCCACATCAGGAACATCGTGCCGCCGGTGAGCGTGATCGTCGTCGAAATCAGGAGAAAGATTCCCGGGCTGGACACCACGCTCCCGGTCCCCTGAAGACCGACACCGATGCCGTAAGCCTGGAATGCAGCCAGCACCACGGTGAGATACCGCGTATACTGGTTCATGATCTTGCGTCCCTGCTCGCCTTCCTTCTTGAGCGCTTCGAGCGTCGGCGAGACCGTCGTCATCAACTGAATGATGATGGACGCAGAGATGTAGGGCATGATGTTGAGCGCGAAGATCGCCATCCGGTGGATCCCGCCGCCCGAAAACATATTGAACATGCCCAGGATGCCGCCCGACTGGGTATTGAAAATCTGCGACCACGCGTTGGGATCGATACCGGGCAGCGGAATATAGGTGCCGAGCCGATAAACCAGTAACGCGCCGACGGTGAACCAGATTCTTTTCTTGAGTTCTTCCGCCTTGGCCAGCGCCGAGAAATTGAGATTGGCTGCCAGTTGTTCTGCCGCAGAGACCATGGCCGCTCGACCCTTCCGCTTTCATGCCCGGTGAAGACGAGGCACTTGTTCCTTACAGCCCTCTAGATAGGGGCGATGGTCCAAATCTGTAGCCCAAAGCCATTGGCCGCACCCATCGGGGGCGGCGCCAGGGAGCTACTATTCGGGGCTTTTCTGTTCGCCTTCCGCTTCCGCCTTGGGCTTTCCGGCCTTCGGCTTGCCGCCGCCTTTGGCAGCCTCCAGTGCCATACGCTTGTTCTTGCCCTTCGGCACGGCGTCCTCTTCCTTGGCGGGTGCTAGAATCTTGACCGTGCCCCCTGCCTTCTCAATCGCGGCGATGGCTGATTTCGAGGCGCGCCACACCGAAAATTCGACCTTGCTCTTGAGTTCGCCGTCGCCCAGCAGCTTCACGCCGCCTTTCTCACGACGCATCAGCCCGGCCTTGACCATTGCCGCGGCATCGACAGGAGCTTTGGCGTCGATCAGCCCGGCGTCGATCGCCGCTTGAACCTTGCCGAGATTGATCTCGTTGAGATTGACCGCGAATGGCGTGTTTCGGAAACCGCGCTTCGCCACGCGGCGATGGAGCGGCATCTGGCCGCCTTCGAATCCCTTGATGCTGACGCCGGCTCGCGCAGTCTGACCCTTGCCGCCTCGACCGCCGGTCTTCCCCATGCCGGAACCGATGCCGCGGCCAATGCGCATGCGCTTTTTCCGCGCGCCTGGCTTGTCGGCAATCTGGTTGAGTTTCATGTCCTTATCCTCACTTCTTCACGTCGGCCAAGCCCGGCCGAGACGTTATTTTGCTTTTCCGACCACTTTGACCAAATGCTGAACTTTGCGGATCATTCCGCGGGTCGCAGGGGTATCCGGAAGATCTCGCACGCGCCCGATCTTGTTTAGGCCAAGCCCGATCAACGTGGCGCGCTGCGTGTGGTGTCGCCGCTGCGGGCTGCCCACCTGTTCAACCTTGAGAGTGCCTTGTGTCGAAGCCATCGCCAGATTCCTCAATCAGCCGTCGCTTCCGCATCGGTATCCCGGCGGCGCGACTGCAGGGTCGATACCTTGATATTTCGGCGGGCCGCTACCGAGCGCGGCGAATCCTGGTGTTTGAGGGCGTCGAAGGTCGCGCGCACAACGTTGTAGGGATTGGATGAACCGAGCGATTTTGCCACGACATCCTGCATGCCAAGCGTTTCGAACACGGCCCGCATTGGACCTCCGGCAATGATGCCGGTACCTGGGGGCGCTGCGCGCAGGAATACTTTGCCGGCGCCGTGGCGACCCAACACATCATGGTGCAGCGTGCGCCCTTCCCGGAGCGGAACGCGTGTGAGTCCCCGCTTCGCAGCGTCGGTCGCCTTGCGGATCGCCTCCGGCACTTCGCGCGCCTTGCCGTGGCCGAAGCCGACCCGACCCTTCTGATCGCCTACGACGACCAACGCCGCAAATCCAAAACGGCGGCCGCCCTTGACCACCTTTGCCACGCGGTTGATGTGCACCAGCTTGTCGATGAACTCGCTGTCGCGCTCTTCCCGCTCACCGCGCTCTCGTTCCCGTCGGGCTTCCCGTGCCATATGCGTTCGTTCCGTTAAAAGTTGAGTCCGCCTTCACGTGCAGCATCGGCCAGCGCCTTGATGCGTCCGTGATACAGATAGCCGCCGCGATCGAACACGACGTCCTTGATGCCTTTTTCCTTGGCGCGCTCGGCGATCAGCCTGCCGACCGCCTTGGCCGCCGCGATATTGGCTCCCGTCTTGGCGCCCTCGCGCATCGTCTTCTCCAGCGATGACGCAGCAACCAATGTCGTGCCCTTCACGTCATCGATGAGCTGGGCATAGATGTGCTTCGACGAGCGGAAGACCGACAACCGCGTACGGCCGCGCCCCGCGAGCCTGATCTTGCGTCGCACTGTCGCCGTCCGCCGGGCGGTCCGGTCGCTTAATCTCGACATGGCGCGTCCCTTACTTCTTCTTCCCTTCCTTGCGGAAGATATACTCGTTTGCGTATCTCACGCCCTTGCCCTTGTACGGTTCGGGCGGTCGGTAGCCGCGGATCTCGGCCGCGACGTGACCAACTTTCTGCTTGTCGACCCCACTCACGACGATTTCCGTCGGCTTCGGCGTGACAATAGCGATGCCTTCCGGAATCGGAAAATTCACGTCGTGCGAAAAGCCGAGCTGCAACTGAAGCGTCTTGCCTTGGACCGCGGCGCGAAAGCCCACGCCTGTGATCTCGAGCTTCTCTTCAAAGCCTTTGGTGACGCCGGACATCACGTTGGCGACCAGTGTGCGCGAGGTACCCCACATCGCGCGGGCCCGCTTGCTCTCGTCGCGAGGCTCGAGCTTGATCGCGCCCTTGTCCATGACGACGGATACGTCGTCGTGGACCACGACCTGAAGGGCGCCTTTCGGCCCCTTTACCTTTACCGTCTGGCCTTCAACGTTGGCGGTGACGCCAGTCGGAACCGTAACCGCTTTATTGCCGATGCGTGACATCAGAACACCGTGCAGATTATTTCGCCGCCCACATTCGCGTCACGCGCATCATGATCGGCCATGACGCCCTTCGGCGTGGACAGAATGGCAACGCCCAGGCCATTGTTGATGCGCGGCAGGTTGCGAACCGCCACGTAAACGCGACGGCCCGGCTTCGAAATGCGCTCGATCTCACGGATCACCGGCTCGCCGTCGAAATATTTCAACTCGATTTCAAGCTCAGACCGACCGCTCGCGTGAGCGACGCTGGCGTAGGCTCGGATGAAGCCTTCGGTCTTGAGCACCTCAAGCACGCGTTCGCGCTGCTTGGATCCGGGCATCGAAACCTTCGACTTGTTGCGCATTTGTGCATTTCGGATGCGCGTGATCATGTCACCGATCGGATCGTTCACTGCCATCGCGCCCTCCTCACCAGCTCGACTTCACAAGGCCAGGAATGAGGCCTTTGGAGCCAAGCTCGCGCAATGCGATACGGCTCAGACGGTGCTTGCGGTAATAGCCTCGCGGGCGACCGCTTAGCTCGCAGCGATTGCGCACGCGCGTTCTGGAGGAATTGCGCGGCAATTCAGCCAGCTTCAGAGTCGCGGCAAAACGCTCCTCCATCGGCAGCTTTTTGTCCTGCGCGATAGCCTTCAGCTTCGCGCGCTGGTTGGCAAATTTCTTTGCCATCCTGCGCCGTCTATTGTTCTTCTCGACCGAACTCTTCTTCGCCATACTTTCGCTCCTTGCGGTTCCGCGTATGAGGTCTGAGCTCACTGCCGGAACGGAAAGTTAAACGCTGTGAGCAGCGCGCGTGCTTCTTCGTCATTGCGCGCGCTGGTACAAACAGTGACATCGAGGCCCCAGTTATCGGTAACCTTGTCGAAATCGATCTCCGGGAACACGGTGTATTCCTTGATGCCGAGGCTGTAGTTGCCGCGGCCATCAAAACTCTTCGGATTTAGCCCACGAAAATCGCGCATGCGGGGCAACGCGATATTCACGAGGCGGTCGATGAAGTCATACATGCGCGCCTTGCGC
>JBKPLN010000612.1:0-6946 GCA_046731635.1 Pseudomonadota bacterium
GCGTAGAACTTCACCATGACGATGACCAGGAGCGCCAATACGAACAGCGTAATCGCAGTAATCAGCCAAAGCAGGAAGTCGTGGAACCAGATGATGTCATCCAGTACCGGCGTGGCACCCTTTTGCAGGCCCATCTGCCACGGCTCCGGCTGGCCCGATGCGGCGAGCGCCACTCCCGCGATCATGACGGGCAAACCCGTGGCGATGAATGTGATCAACCGCTTGAGCACCAGCATTGTTCAATGCGCTCCTTCGAGAAAAACGGCCTTGTTCAGGCCCCCTTTGCCGCCCACCACCGACATGATGTTCGGCCCGATCCCGCTGAGCACGGCATTTGCCACGGGCGTGGCAGCCTGGGCGGTGCGGCGGGATGGGGAGAAATCCCGGCCTCTCAAACCACAATTCCAGCCTTGCCGCAATGAGCCTAATAGGCGCCGGGATGCGACAAACGGTGTGTCCAAAAGAACTCCATCAGGCCATTTAGCGGCACCTTGCCGGCAGCCCGCCTGACGCGTCATGCCTTGCTTCACAGAGCCTTTTTGGGCATGACCCCACGCGGGCGAAGTAAAATGCAGGTGGCGATTCGTCTGACCTGCGTTGGTATATGGGCCAGCGCGACCGGATGCCAAGGGATTGGATGATGGGGATAATGGAGCATGGCAGGCGGATAATTGCCTGCACAAAGCGGTTCGCAGCCGTCACACTGGTTGCAGGGCTGATGCTCGCACCCGCCGAGTCTGTCCTGGCTCAGGGCGCCGTCAAATCCGTGCACAGAGATTGGCAGATTCGCTGCGACACCCCGCCTGGAGCCAAGGCCGAGCAGTGTGCACTCATTCAGAGTGTGACGGCGGAAGATCGCGCCAATGTCGGCTTGACGGTGATTGTTCTTAAAACCGCCGACCAGAAGAGCCGGTTGATGCGCGTTGTCGCACCGCTGGGCGTCCTGATCCCCTCCGGGCTCGGCCTCAAAATCGATCAGGCCGATATCGGCCGTGCCGGTTTCGTGCGCTGCCTTCCGAATGGTTGCATCGCCGAAGTCGTGATGGACGACGAACTCATCAAGAAGCTGCGCACTGGCAAGACTGCGACCTTCATTATCTTCCAGACCCCGGAAGAAGGCATCGGCTTTCCAATGAGCCTTGCCGGCTTCGGGGAGGGCTACGACAAGCTGCCGTAGGCCTCAGGCGGCCACGTACTGTGCAATGCCGTTGCCGAACGACCAGTTTTCCCTCGCCGTCTCTACCAGGTTTATGAACACATCCTCTTTGCGGATGCCGAGCTGAGCGTGAAGTTGCTCTGCAATTTCTTTGTAAAATGCTTGCTTGGCCTGAACAGTCCTCCCCACACTCATTGTGACCTGGATCAAAACGAGACCTGACGAGTGCTCGATCCCGAGATAGGAGGGCGCGTAATTCAATTCCTCAGGCGGGTGCTCCGTGATGATTTGAAACTTGTCATCCTTCGGCACATCAATGATGTCGATCATCGCTTTGTAGACGATGTCGCCAAGCGTCTTGCGGAATTGAGCGGAGGTTCCCTTGGCGAGGTCGATTCGAACGAGCGGCATTGGGGCTCTCTTTCTTTAAGTGGTGGCTTCTTTGGTGGGCACAGGATGTCGGTGTCCGACCGGGCTTCCGCCAATTCATATTTGTCATCATTTTAATGCCCTGGAGGGATATGGAGCCGGCTGTGACTCGCCAAATCGATGCGGAAACCCTATCTGGTGTTGCTGGAGGGAGTCATGGATCCAAGCATTTCCTCGCTCATCGACCGCACCGGGCTCGATCGCGGAAAAGTCCGCCAACTGATCGGACGCGGGCTGGAAGGGGCCGATGATGGCGAATTGTTCCTGGAATACCGGCAGGCAGAAGCGCTGACTTTCGATAACGGCCGGCTCAAGCAGGCAACCTACGATACCGCGCAGGGCTTTGGGCTGCGCGCGGTCAAAGGCGAGGCGGTCGGCTATGCCCACGCCTCGGATCTTTCCGAAGCCGCGCTTGGTCGCGCCGCCGAAGCAGTGCGCGCCGTTAACGGCGGGCACAGCGGCACCTATGCCGAGCCCCCGGGACGGACGAACCGCAAACTCTACGGCGACGACAATCCGCTTGGCTCGCCCGCATTCGAATCCAAAGTAAAATTACTGGAGTCGATTGATGCCTATGCGCGTGAAAAGGATCCACGCGTCCGGCAAGTGACTGCCAGCCTGGGTGCAAGCTGGCAGGTCGTGGAAATCCTCCGCGCCGATGGGGAGACCTATCGCGACATACGCCCGATGGTGCGGTTGAATGTATCGGTGGTCGCGGGCGAAGGCGAACGACAGGAGTCCGGCAGCTATGGCTTCGGCGGACGCGAAGGCTTTCAGCGGCTTATCGAGCCGCAGGCGTGGCGCGGCGCAGCCGATGAAGCGATCCGCCAGGCGCTGGTCAATCTTCAGGCCGTTCCGGCGCCGGCAGGGGAGATGGATGTTGTGCTTGGCTCGGGCTGGCCAGGCGTGATGCTGCACGAAGCGGTCGGACACGGGCTCGAAGGCGATTTCAATCGCAAGAAGACTTCCGCCTTTGCCGGCCTTATGGGCCAACGGGTTGCAGCCAAGGGGGTGACCGTCGTTGACGACGGCACGATTCAGGCGCGGCGCGGCTCACTCTCGATCGATGACGAAGGCACTCCAACCAATCGTACGGTATTGATCGAGGATGGGGTCCTCGTGGGCTACATGCAGGATCGACAGAACGCACGTTTGATGCGAATGGCGCCAACCGGAAATGGCCGCCGAGAATCGCATGCGCATGTACCCATGCCGCGGATGACCAACACATACATGCTCGCCGGCGCGCACGACCGGCAAGAAATCATCGCTTCGGTAAAAAACGGTCTTTATGCCGTCAGCTTCGGCGGCGGCCAGGTCGACATCACCTCGGGCAAATACGTCTTTCAATGCACCGAGACTTACAAGATCGAGAACGGCAAGGTCGGTGCGCCTGTTAAGGGCGCCATGCTGATCGGAAACGGTCCCACCGATCTGCATCGAATCAGCATGATCGGTAATGATTTCGCGCTCGATCCCGGAATCGGAACCTGTGGCAAGAACGGCCAAGGCGTGCCTGTCGGCGTCGGTCAACCAACCCTGCGCATGGACAAGATCACGATGGGCGGCACCGCATAGTAGCCCGCTAGCGCACGACGCCTGAAATGCAGCAAGGCTTGGCGCGCGGGCGTGTGATTCTTTCCTTAAGGTAGCAACGGGGGGCTGCGCCGATGTAGCCCGGCCTCACGTAAGTCCATGCGCGGCACTTATTGTCGGCCTCGCATGCGGCCTTGCAGGTCGCGCCGGATGCATCGCTGGCAACCTCAACATTGCGATAATCGCCGCCAAAGCGATCAATCGAATATTCAATGGGGCCTTTGCGGGGTTCGATAACGCCCGCCCCGCGCACCCCGGAAACGCAACATTTGTCCTCAATGCGAGGTGGCACCTGGCCCTTCAGCCAGCAAGTCGCAGCTGCGTTGGCTGTGCGCGGATATGAAAATGTCCACGCCTGGCAGCGGGCATCGCGCTCGCACCGAGCCGCGCATATCGCCGGGTCGCCGTTGCGGATCTGGAAGTTCTGGTAGTCACCGCCTCGGCGATCGAACCCGCTCTGAGCCTGTGCCTGGCCAACGCAGGTCCATGCCACCAATACAAGCGCGGCCCACAGCCTGATCGGAGTTCGCATGCGCGCCCGCTCGAAATCGAGAAACAGTAGCTTTGCCCCGACCGCATGTTATCAGTCATTGTGCACGCGGATACAATGATGGCTCCGCAAATGTGTGATCGGTGTTGACAGCTTTTGTGGAAGGCATTTCCAAAAAAAATATGCGCCCGCCGGAGGGGCCAGCGGGCGCGGGATCCGACCGCGAGAGGGGATGTTCGCGGGTGTCGGATCGAGCGGCCGATGAGAGGGGATCGGCCGTTTGCTTATTCGTTACGCCGCCTGACGCCTGGACGATTCGGGCCGAAACCTGCGGCCACTGAGATCGAATTCGGCGCGTCTCACCGAGTGGTTGTGACGGCGTTCGAGCGCGCGTTCGCGCAGGAGCGCTGTCGGGTCGTCCCAGAACGGCTCCGAGAATGCGTCGCGCACGTCAGCGCGCGTGATTCCGATATCGGCGAGCATGCGTCGATCAAGGCCCGCCAGAACGCTGGCCTCGCGGCGGTGCCGGCGCGCGCGTGCCAGTTCTTTGAGCCAGTAGGTCAGGAACGCCAGGAGGGAAGCAAACCCCCGTATCAGGGTGCTGCCAATGGGGTAATTGGCGCTCATTTCAGTCTCCATTCAGTTAGTCAGTACGGCCCCAAGTTTGCGCTGGGCGCCGCCCAGAACCACCCGAAACCCCCACCCGATTCCTTCTGGAAGTACCCTAATATTGCACTGCGGGGATTGATTAGTGAAACGAATGTTTTTAATCTGACTGATCAGCAATAGTGATATACGCCAGTCGGCTCAAACCGGGATGCCCGCACATGACCGCAATGCTCGATATCGACCAGTTGCGAACATTCATCGCCATTTCCGAGACCGGCAGCTTCACGAAAGCTGCCGAAGTTGTGAACAAAACCCAGTCCGCCGTCTCGATGCAGATGAAGCGCCTTGAGGAGAGGCTGGAACGTCCGATTTTTGCGCGCGACGGCCGCGCCTCGAAACTGACGGAAGATGGACAGCGCCTGCTCGACTACGCGCGCCGGATCGTCAAGCTCAACGTCGAAACCCTGGCCGCATTTTCGGACGGCGAACTATCAGGCCGGGTCCGGCTGGGAGTCCCTGACGACTATGCTGACCGGTACCTGCCGGAAATCATGGCCCGGTTTTCGCACAGCTATCCGGCGGTTGAACTGACCGTGATCTGCGAACCTACTGTCGACCTTCTCGAGCGGATCGATGCCAACGAGATCGATCTGGCGATCGTCACCAACTGCGAATCCAAGCGCGGCTCGGAAACCTTTCGCCGCGAGCGATTGCTTTGGGTGACATCCAATCGCCATTCGACACATCTCGAGGAGCGCATGCCGCTGGCGCTGGGGCGGCCAAGCTGCACCTGGCGCCGCATTGCGATCGAGCGTCTCGAGACGATCGGCCGGCCGTTCCGTGTACTTTACTCGAGTTCGAATGCCGGCGCGGTTGCCGCCGCTGTCCTCGCGGGGCTTGCGGTGTCCGTGCTTCCCGAGTCCGGCCTCCGCCCGGGGATGCGCGTGCTTTCCGCAGCCGACGGTTTCCCGGATCTGCCCAGTTGCCGGGTCGGGCTGGTGCGCAATGCGCACGAAAGTTCGGCGCTGGCAGATGCACTCGCCGAACATATCGTCTCCTCGCTCGATAACCTGTCGGAGGCAGCCCAGGCGGCGGAGTAGCCATTCCTCCGTTCGTCCCCGCGAAGGCGGGGACCCAGATTTCGCTGATTTCATTTCATGCTGGATTCCCGCTTACGCGGGAATGAATGGAGTCGCTAATACGCATATTCCTCGAAAATCGGATCGACCGAGCCGCCCCATTCGCCATGGTAACGCTCGAGCAATTCTTCCGCCGGGGTCATGCCGCGCGCGATAGATTCTTCGAGTGGTCGCAGGTAGCGAGTCTCGTCCCGGCCATTGCGATCAAGTCGCTTGCGGCGCCCCAAGCCGCGGGAGCAGAGCCTCAACGTTTCCTGCGCGAGCGTGAGCACATTGCGATTGCGGATTTCGGCCCTAAAACCCAGCCTTGGCACATCGTCGCGGAGCTTTTGCCGCTCCTCCGCGGTCCACGATTTCACCATGTCCCAGCATGAATTGAGCGCATCGCCATCGTAAAGCAGTCCGACCCAATACGCGCTCAGTGAGGGCAACCGCCGCCACGGGCCGCCGTCGGCCCCGCGCATCTCAAGATAACGCTTGAGTCGGACCTCGGGGAAGATCGTGCTGAGGTGATTGGCCCAATCGGAAATCGTCGGCCGCTCCCCCGGTAATTCCGTCAGCTTGCCTTTCAGGAAATCGCGGAACGACTTGCCCGAAACATCAATGTACTTGTCGCCGCGCTTGACGAAATACATCGGCACGTCGAGCGCATAATCGGTCCAGCGTTCGAACCCCATTCCCCCTTCGAACGCCCACGGCAACATACCGGCTCGCTGGTTGTCGGTGTGACGCCAGATTTCGGAGCGGAATGAAAGAAATCCGTTCGGCTTGCCTTCGGTGAACGGTGAATTGGCGAACAGCGCGGTCGCCACCGGCTGCAAGGCGAGCGACACGCGCAATTTCTTCACCATGTCAGCTTCACTGGCGAAATCGAGATTCGCCTGCACTGTGCAGGTGCGATACATCATGTCGAGGCCAAGCGAGCCGACTTTCGGCATATAGGCCGTCATGATCTTGTATCGGCCCTTCGGCATTTTCGGCATGTCGGCGCGTGTCCAGTTCGGCGTCATGCCGATGCCGAGAAAGCCTATGCCCAAAGGCTTGGCGACTTCCCTGACCTGCGCCAGGTGCGCCATCAGTTCCGCGGCCGTCTGGTGGACATTGTCATAGGCTGCGCCCGATAATTCGAACTGCCCGCCGGGCTCGAGCGAGATTGCTCCTCCGCCGGTCACATCAAACAGGCCTATGATGTTGTCGCCCTCCATGATCGGCTCCCAGCCGAGCAACCCATGCATGCCTTCGAGGAGGGCACGGATGCTGCGCCTGGTCGAATAAGGAACGGGCCGATGGTCGACGACCGTGAAAGCAAATTTTTCGTGCTCGGTGCCGACGCGGAATTGGTCTTTCGGCTTGCAGCCCGCTTCGAGCCAGGCGACCAGGTCGTCGCGGGTCGCGATTGGAGTCATGTCGATCTGGTCACGGGCCATACGAAATTTCCGTCGCCGCAAAGGGCCGCGACGTTAAACATGCTGCACTGCAAAGGGCAATGCGCCTCACCGGCTACCTGGCGAAACTGAACCGCAGATC
>JBKPLN010000613.1:0-16789 GCA_046731635.1 Pseudomonadota bacterium
TTCGTGAATAAGGCCGCGTTCGATGCGCTCGACAAGCCGACGCAGGAGGCATTGCTTAAGGCTGCGGCCACTGCTGAAACACGGGGCTGGAAGATGTGGCAGGACAAGTCCGGCTGGTATCTCGAGCAACTTAAATCGCACGGCATGAAGGTGCAGCCGCCGGGCGACACGTTGAAATCGGGCCTGAAGAAACTCGGCGACCAGCTCACTGGTGACTGGCTGAAGAAGGCGGGTGCCGACGGCGAAGCGGTGATCGCAGTGTACAAGAAGTAGGCTCCTTCGAAAGGGAGTTCGATGAACAGGACCATCGATGTCCTTGTTTCGGCCTGCATCCTCGCGAGCCTGCCGGGTGCTGCCTCCGCGCAAACGCGATGGGATTTGCCGACCAACTATGCGGCTAGTGCCTTCCACACCAAGAACATCGCGCAGTTCGCGGCGTACGTGGAAAAGGCGACGGGCGGTTCGCTGAAAATCGTCGTTCGGCCGGGCGGCGAAATGATCAAGCACGCCGAGATCAAGCGAGCGGTCAGCGATGGGAAAGCTGCGGCTGGCGAGGTCCTGATTTCACTCGCCGCGGACGAAGCACCTGTCTATGGCGTCGATTCGATCCCTTTCCTTGCCACCGGATATGACGGTGCGCGCAAGCTATATGAGGCGCAAAAGCCGTACCTGGAAAAACAGCTTGCGAAGGAAGGACTGGTACTTCTGTTTTCGGTTCCGTGGCCGCCGCAGGGCGTCTACGCGAAACGTCAAATTCAATCGATCGGGGATCTGCAAGGGCTGAAATTCCGCACCTACAACGCAATGACCAGGCGGGTTGCAGAACTGGCAGGCGCGCAGCCTACGCAAATTGAAGTCCCTGATCTTCCCGCAGCTTTCGCATCGGGCCGCGTCGATATCATGATGACCTCGGCATCAAGCGGCGTGCAGTCGAAAGCCGAACAATATCTGACGCACTACATCGACACGCAGGCCTGGGTGCCGCGCAACATGGTGTTTGCCAACAAGGCCGCGATTGACCGGCTCTCTGCCGCAGAGAAAACGGCGCTTACAGAGGCGGCAGGCGCGGCAGAAGACCGCGGCTGGAAGCTGTCGATCGAGGAAATGACGATAAAAACCAAAGCGCTCAAAGAGGCCGGAATCGCGGTGCTTTCGCCAAGCCCGGACCTTCAATCCGGCTTAGCGAAGATTGGCGGCGTGATCGCGAACGAGTGGGCAGCGTCCGCAGGCGCGGATGGTGAAGCGATGCTCGCCGCGTACAGGAAGTGACAACCCCGGCTGCTCGCTCGTTCAGAATACGAAAAGATATTTGCGGTTCTAAAAAATTTTGTCGTGCGCGCGGCAAAGATGGAGTGCACTGTCACATTCATGTCGCGTAAAACCAAATTCATCCGCTAATTGTCGCTTACAGCATACTTTCACGCACTGTCCGCTGCTTTTCTAGACTGACGCTTTGACCACCGTCTATATGCGCGGCGGCACCATCAACACTGCAAAAAAATTGAGAGGAAAGTGATGCAACGGATACTGATTCTGTTGTGGCTTGGCTGGGGATTGATCGGAACTGTCGGCGCGCAGGAATTTCCGTCCAGACCAGTGACGATCGTCGTGCCCTTCTCGGCCGGCGGTCCGGCTGACATCGTCGCGCGCACGCTCGCGCAGAGCATGAGTAAAGTTTTCGATCAGCAATTCATCGTTGAGAACACCGTCGGCGCAGGCAGCACACTCGGCGCGGCGAGAGTCGCGGGTTCGCCGCCCGACGGATATTCAATTTTGCTGACGCATATCAGTCATGTCGCCAACGTCGCGTTCTATCCGAATTTACGCTACGACCCGGTGAAGGATTTTGAGCCGATTGGTCTGGTTGCCGAGTCGCCGATGGCATTGGTCGCGCGCAAGGATTTTCCTGCAAGGGATTTCAAGGAATTCGTTGCTCATCTGAAAGCCGACAAGGAGAAGATGACGTACGGATTTGCCGGGATCGGCTCAGCATCGCATCTGTGCAGTCTGCTTTTCTTTCATGCCATCGACACGACCGTGAACGGCGCGCCCTACAAAGGCACGGCACCCGCTCTGAACGACCTGATGGGCGGCCATCTTGATTTCATGTGTGACCAGACCCTCAACATTTTGCAGCCGTCGGTGAGTGGATTGATAAAGGCCTATGCGGCCACAACGCCACAGCGCCTCAAAGTGGCGCCAGATCTGCCGACGATTGCCGAGTCCGGGCTACCGGATTTTCAGATGGTTGTCTGGTACGCGATGTATGCGCCGAAGGGGACGCCCGCGGCTGTGGTCGAGAAGCTTTCGGCGGCGCTGCAAAAGTCGCTGGATGATCCGGACGTGAAGGATCGACTGGCGCGGTCCGGAGCCGAGACGGTCGCGCCGGAGCGTGCGCGCCCCGACGTGCTGCGCGCCCATCTCAAATCCGAAATCGACAGATGGGTTCCGATCATCAGGAAAGCGGGCGTGCAGGCGCAATAATTGGCGGGGGCCCGGCGGGTTTTCCCGCCGAGCCCCCTTACGACGTATCAGACGGCCTGTAAGCCGGGTTCTGTATGGCCCGCGGCACGAGCCGCGGACGTGACGGCCATTCCTCTTGCACGCCGGTTGCCCGGCGCTTCAAGCAACCTACCCGAACGGCTGATCCGGACTGATCGGGATTGCTCCCGCGCCGTTCCTATTCGGTCTTGCTCCCGGTGGGGTTTGCCGTGCCGCTTCCGTCGCCGGAAGCGCGGTGCGCTCTTACCGCACCGTTTCACCCTTGCCGCGGCTAGAACGCAACGCGCCGAGGCGGTCTGCTCTCTGTTGCACTATCCCTGGGGTTTTATCCCCGCCGGACGTTATCCGGCACCGTTTGTCCGTGGAGCCCGGACTTTCCTCCCCGGCCGCCTTTCGGCATTGGCGCGGGGCGGCCGTCCGGCCGACTGACGAGACTAGGAATGGGGACGCCAGGCCAAGCCGTCAAGTCTGCTTCGACAGCAGGCTTAAGAAACCTTCACCGGGCGCGATGTGGAAGCTTAACTAGCTGGCGCGGGGCGGGTCTCAATCAGCGCGCGCAGCGTCAGAAGGGTCGAAGCATCGGCAATGCCATCAACGCGCGCCTGCCGAAAATGCCGCTGAAATGCGGTAACGACCTTGCCCGTGGTCTCGTCATAGTGGCCCGTATCTTCAATTCCGTAGCCGTAGAAGCGCAGACTGCGCTGCATCCGCGTCACAGCCTCGCCGCGGTCGCCGGGCTGCAGGCTCATTCCCTCGAGATCGAGTGGAGCCGCGCGCACCCAGTGCCCAACACCGGATTCGCTCAGAAGACCCCAAGGAAATTTCTCGCCGGGGTCATCCTTTCGCTCGGGGGCCACATCCGAATGGGCGAGAATGCGATCGGCAGGGAAAGAGCCTCGCCGTGTAATGATTGATTTACAGGTGGAAATAACCGCCGCGATTTGTCGCAACGGAAAATCGAAATAGCCGAACTCATGGCCAGGGTTCACGATTTCGATACCGATCGAACGGGAGTTGATGTCGATTTCGCCGGCCCACACGGATTCCCCCGCGTGCCATGCACGCTTTTCCTCCGGCACGCATTGAACGATGCGGCCGTTTTCAAATACGACGTAATGGGCCGAAACTTTGCTTTCAACGGTGGTAAGACGTTGCAGCGCCGATTCACCGGTCTTCATCCCGGTGTAATGCAACAAGATCATGTCCGGCGGACCGCCTTTGCGCTCGTCAAAATTAGGTGACGGCACTACGTCGGCGACAATGAAGGAATCCGGCGAAAAGGCTGGCATGGCCGGATAGAACCGGTGGGCAAGAGTAATGGTGCAAGGCCATCATTCGCTGCGCCACGAAAAAAAAGCAAGGCCGCAAGCATGGCCCCGCCGCTGCCGCCGGGGCCATGCCATGTTGTCGAGGTCTAGTCTGTACCTGAATTAGCGGCTGGTCGTGGGCGAACTGCCCGACGGCTTCATGCCGCCTGGCCCACCACCGCCTGCGCCCGTGGTCGTTGGGCGCGGAGGCTCATAGCGAGCGAAGTCCTTGGCATCCTTGAGCTGATCCTTCGTCGCAGAGAGCTTGAGTTTGTCCGCCGAGCCATTCTGGCCGGGAACGACGTCGAAAGAGTTCGGGGCCAGCGCGACTTCCTTCGCACCAACGCCCAGGAAGCCGCCAACGCCGATTATGATGGCTTCGACCTTTCCGGTCTTGTCAAACAGGATATCGCTGACGTCGCCGATTTTCTCGTTGTCAGAGCCGACAACGTCGGTGCCCTTGAACTTGCTCGCAAGCCACTGATCCGGCTTCTGCGAGGATACGAAGTTCAGTTTTCCCGACTCGGACTTTGCGGCCGGCGGGCTGGACGATTCTGTTTTCGCCGCGGGAGTGTCGCTGGGTGAACTCGGTGGACTGGGTGTCTGCGCAAACGCAGCCGTCGCCAGGCCGGCGCTCAACGCAGTCGTCAACATCAATTTTTTGAGCATTTAAGCCTCCTCTCGATCGCGAATCCGCAACGACAACGCGTGGCCATGATCGGCGTTCCCAACTCGGAACAGTGGCCGGAATTTGAAAATTGGAACCGGAGCTATGTGCGCTGCGCCGCAACACGCTCGGCAGCGGTGTCGATTTCTTCGCGCGGCCGGCGCACGACAGTCACCGTGCAAGGCGCCTCCGCCACAACGTGGGCTGACACGCTGCCTAGATAGCGGCGCACCATCGAGCTTCCACGCGCTCCGATCACAATGTGATCGACGCGGTTATGGCGGGCATAATCGATAAGCTGGCCTGCCGGATCGGTTGATTCGAGCACGTGATAGGTGATGCGCTCTGGCGCTATGGGAATTGAGCGGCCCCAGTGCTTGAGTTCGATAAGACGACCTAGGTGCGGATTGCGCCCCTGCGCGTCCTCGAGATCATCGAGCGTGAGACGCGCAATCTTCAGCACGTTCACGCAAGCAAGCCGCGAATTCGATTCAGTTGCGAGGATTCGTCGCACTGCAAGGGCCAATGACTGATTTAGTCCATCGTTACCGGCTTCAAGATCAATCGCTGCCACGACTATTGGCGCGTTGGCGAGGTGGCTGGTTAGGGCGCGGCGCGCACGCTTGGGCTTGCGATTGACGCGGAGCCAACGCCAAAAGACGGTAAAGACACCGTCCTGTTTCGTCCGGGCAGCGCGCGCAGTGAGGAGCACCTGATCTGGATGCTGAAGGTCAAAGGCCAGCTGGGCCGCCGTGGCGTAACGTGCCTCCGGATCGGTTTCCAGGCACCGCAGGATGATCTCCTGCAGCCAAGGGGGCACGGCGGCATTCCGCGCCCGCGGCGGAACGGGATCCCGCCACAGGCGCCGGCGCCAGTTATTCACTCCCTGGGGTTCGCCAAACGGGCGCTCGCCTGTCGCAAGAAAATACAGAATGACGCCGAGCGAGAACAGGTCGCTGCGGGGGTCGCTGCGCTGGCCGAGGACCTGTTCCGGCGAAATGTAGGCGCCCGTTCCGACCGGTCCCTCGGCTTCCTCTTGCACCAGGTCAGGCAGTTGGTCGTGCCTCGAAAGACCGAAATCGATCAGCACCGCGTCTTCCCCACGCAGGATCACGTTGCTCGGCTTGAGATCGAGATGGAGTACGTGCTGGCGATGGATGTCGTGCAGCGCAAAAGCGATTCTGGCGCCAATCGCGGCAACTTCATTCGGTGAAAGCGGCACGCGGTCGAGGATTGACTTCACCGAAGCGCCCGCGATGAATTCCATCATGATATAGGGGCGCTCGAAATCACCGGTGGCAATAAAACGTGGGGTGTGAGGCCCGGTGAGGCGGGGCAGGATCATCTGCTCGACCTCGTAGCCGATGATGGTCAGAGGATCTTCGCCAGGCCGCAGCAGCGGGATTTTCATGACCATCGGCGGGTCATCCCCGTCGCGGGTTACGCGCCAGAAGCTGGCCATTCCGCCCGACTCGAGCGGTTCGACGAGTCGAAAGCCGTCGATTATTTGTCCGGCCTGGAGATCGCGACGGTTCACACGTCAGGCTCCCACAATCAATCGGTCGCTCAAGATCGCCGGCAATCCGGCGTCGCGCACCTTTAGGGCGGCAGTTTCGTTGTCGTAGGGGACTCGGACATAGGTCAGCACGTTTCGTTCGACGTCGAGCGCTCCATAGCAAGCGGTGGGATTGAAATCGCGTGGCTGCCCGACCGAGCCGAGCACGGCAAGCCAGCGTCGATTTGCGAGTAAGGGGATCTCCACGGCCTGCACGGGCTGAAAGCCGGCAATCTTTCCAGTCGACGAGAGGTGGAAGAGTTCCGGCACGTGCACGTGACCACAGAAAGTGGCGTGCGCCTGCGTCGCCG
Source organism: Pseudomonadota bacterium (assembly GCA_046731635.1). Lineage (GTDB taxonomy): Bacteria > Pseudomonadota > Alphaproteobacteria > Rhizobiales > Xanthobacteraceae > Pseudolabrys. Next base: position 6,343 of record JBKPLN010000613.1, read on the forward strand.
TGAAACTGCGCGAGGCTGCCGGCACGTCGGTAACATATTCCCAGTGCGCGGGGTCATGAGCACTTGCATGGACGAACAGCCGGCTGTCGTCTTCGAAGGTCAGCGGTAGTCGAGCGAGGAATTCCCGCTGGGCACTGTCGAGGCGAGGTCGGGTCCATTCAATCGCTTCGGCGGCGATCGAATTCATGCCGCCCGGACCGTTGCCGATCGCGGCATCATGGTTGCCAAGCAGCGCTACGGCGCCCGCCTCGACCTCGCGCATCACGGTGTCGACGACATAGCCCGGATCGGCGCCGTACCCGACGTAATCGCCGAGAAAGACGAAGCGGCTGATCCCGGCACGCCGCGCATGGTCGAGGGTTGCCTCGAGCGCTTCCCGGTTCGCATGAATGTCGCTGAGCAGTCCAATCCACATAAGTTGCGATGCCTGGCGAAGGGCGAAAATCCGGCAACGTTTCTTTAAGTTTAACCGCCGTTAATGGCAGTGATCTGCCGCGACACTGCGCTTCGGGAGGATTGGGCCCAGGTTTCTTGACGGCCACATAATCCCATGATATCCCACGATTTCCCAATTCGGGACAGTTTCACCAGCGGCGTGGCTGCCGCACCGGTCGCGCGGGCAGTGCGTTGGCAGTGCCCGGGCAGCGTCCTCGGTTGTGTCCGGCGAGTGTGGAGCGGGGTGCATGGACCGCTTCGTGGCGAATTTCACGTTGCGGCTGGACTCCAAGGGCAGGGTCTCGATCCCCGGCCCGTTTCGGTCGGTACTCGCGCGCGATGGTCTCGAGGGTCTTTATTGCTATCCGGCGCTCGATCGCCCCGCGATCGATGCCGGCGGAAATGCGCTGATGGCGGAGATCGAAGCCGTGATCCGACGCTACGCGCCGTTTTCGGATCAGCGCGAGCAGTTTGCGTTGGCGCTGTACGGCACGAGCGAAACGCTGAAGATCGACGGCGAGGGGCGCGTCGTATTGAGCGAGAACCTGAAGCGGCATGCGGGAATTACCGAAACAGTGGCGTTTGTCGGTCTCGGCAACAAGTTTCAGATCTGGGAGCCTGGGCGTTTCAAGAGCGAGCTCGCGGAGGCCACCCAAAAGGTGCGCGCGCTCAAAGGAGAGCTGGGGTCCCAGGTAGCGGCGCGCGACGCGCTCGGAGCACGGGAATGATGGCGGGCGGCGGCGGCTCGGCTGTCGCTGGCGGATCGGCCCTCCACATTCCCGTGCTCGGCCTTTCCGCGATCGAGTTTCTGCAGCCGCGCAGCGGAGGCGTCTACATCGATGCCACGTTTGGCGCCGGCGGCTATACCCGCGCAATCCTGGCCGCCGCCGACTGCAAGGTCATCGGCATCGATCGCGATCAGACCGCCATTGCCCTGGGTGCTGATCTCGTCGAGCAGTCCGGAGGCCGCCTGACTCTCATTGAGGACCGGTTCTCCAATCTGGATGCGGTGGCACGCGAGGCGGGATTCGACGCTGTCGATGGAGTCGTGCTCGACCTGGGGGTGTCTTCCATGCAGCTCGACTCTGCCGGGCGCGGGTTCTCTTTTCGGCTGGAGGGACCGCTCGACATGCGCATGGGCGGGGAGGGCCCAAGTGCGGCTGATGTTGTGAATTCTGTCAGCGAGCGAACCTTGGCCGACATTATCTTTTCACTCGGCGAAGAGCGGCGTTCCCGTTCCGTCGCGCGTGCGATCGTCAGGGCGCGCACCGACGCGCCGATCGAGACGACGCGCAAGCTCGCGGAAACAGTCACGTCAGTGGTGCGCTCACGCGCGGACGAAATTCATCCGGCGACGCGCACTTTTCAGGCGCTGCGCATCTACGTGAACGACGAACTCGGCGAGCTCGTCAAGGGACTGCAGGCCGCGGAGCGAATCCTGAAAAAGGGAGGGCGGCTCGTAGCCGTCTCCTTCCACTCGCTGGAAGATCGTATCGTCAAGACGTTTCTCGTCGACCGGAGTCAGGTTCGCGCCGGCTCTCGGCACGCGCCTGAGCTCAGCCGTGCGGCGCCAACGTTCCGAATGCTGGCCAAGCGGCCGATCACGCCCGACGATGATGAGATCGCACGCAATCCGCGGGCCCGCTCCGCGAAATTGCGCCCTGCCGAACGCACCAAAGCGCCGGCCCGCGTCGGCGTGCCGACGGGACTGGTTCCCGTGCTGCCGTCCCTGGCCGATGTTCCGAGGGGGCGCTAACCCATGCGTCTCCTGAACATATTGGTCATAGGCGCGCTCATCCTGGCGGCATCCTTCGTTTACAAGATCAAGTTCGATTCCACGCTTCAGGCCGAACGCGTTGCCAAGTTGCGGGGCGAGTTGCGCCGCGAGCGCAGCGCCATCGCAGCATTGCGGGCCGAATGGGCACGACTTGATACTCCGGGCCGGATCCAAGGCCTGGCGGACAGGCATCTTGGCTTGCAACCGATCAAGTCGACGCAGTTCGATAAGTTCGATCGCTTGCCCGACCGCCCGCCCACGCCCGCCCCAACCGGCGGTGACCCGATTGGGGCCATGCTCTCGCCGATGCCCGACTCGACCGGCAGCGTATCGCCAAGGCGGTGACGTCCATGCAGGCATCGAACAAGCGAATCGAAAGCCGCTGGCACCGCGCGCTGCGTTCGCTGCTCTATGGACATAATGTTGACCGCAACGTGAAGGCGAAGGCGCGACTCGGGCTTGCTGTCGTCGCCTTCGCGGCCATTTTTTCGGTGATTGCAGTACGGCTGGTGATGTTCGCCACGGTCAACGAAGGACATGGCGGTCGACAAAGCATCACGCAGGACGCGGTGGCCACCGCGCGTCCAGACATTGTCGACCGCAACGGCGAAATACTCGCGACAGACGTAAAGACTCCGTCGCTCTTCGCTGAGCCGCGCAAAATTATTGATGTTGACGAGGCAGTCGAATTGCTGACGGCCGTGCTCCCCGATCTGGATGCCAACGAAGTCCGCGAGCGTCTGTCATCCAAGCGGGGCTTCGTCTGGCTAAAGCGGGAGATCACGCCAAGCCAGCAGCTTGAAATCCACCGGCTTGGGATTCCCAGCGTTGGCTTCCTGACCGAAAACAAGCGCGTCTATCCGAGTGGGCCGGTGATCTCGCACGAAATCGGACACGTGAACATCGACAACCAGGGTATTGCTGGAATCGAAAAGTGGTTGGACGGACAAGGTCTGGCCGCGTTGCATATGGCAGGCCTTGCCACCGATCAGCTGCAGCGGCCGGTCAAACTTGCGGTCGACTTGCGCGTTCAATATGCGCTGAGAGACGAGCTGCTGATTGCGCGAGAAAAGTACAAAGCAAAAGCTTCGGCAGCTGTGGTTGCCGACGTGAATACCGGCGAGATCACCGCGATGGTCTCGCAGCCTGATTTCGACCCCAACAATCCGCGCGAAGCCAATGACCCGAATCGCCTTAACCGGTTGACGACCGGCGTTTATGAAATGGGTTCAACTTTCAAGGCGCTGACAGTTGCAATGGCGCTCGATAGTGGTCGCGTGTCGCTGTCGTCTTCCTTTGACGCGCGTCTGCCGCTGCGTTACGGCAAATTCGAAATCAACGACTATCACGCGCAAAGGCGCGCGCTGTCAGTACCGGAGATCTTCACTTATTCTTCCAACATCGGCACGGCCCGCATGGCGCTCTCGCTCGGCGTCGACTATCACAAGGCGTTCCTCAAGAAGCTCGGTCAGCTCGATCGTTTGCGCACCGAATTGCCAGAAAGCGCCGAGCCGCTCGTTCCCAAACGCTGGGCAGAGCTCAATACTGTGACCATTGCATTCGGACACGGGCTTTCGGTTGCGCCCCTTCAGGCGGTGATGGGAATTTCGGCACTGGTCAATGGCGGCAACATGATCCCGCCGACTTTCCTCAAGCGCGACCAGGCCGAGGCCGAAAAGCTCGCCAAACGCGTCATCAAGACCGAAACCTCGGACAAGATGCGCTACTTGATGCGCCTCAATGTGGAAAAGGGCACGGCGACGCGGGCCAATGTTCCGGGCTATTATGTGGGCGGAAAAACCGGCACTTCGGAAAAGGTGGTGGGCGGCCGTTATTCCAAGACCAAAGTCTTGACCAGTTTCACTGCCATATTGCCGGCCGACAAGCCGCGCTATTTGTTATTGATCATGCTTGACGAACCGCAGGGTCTGCCTGAGACCCATGGCTTCAGCACCTCCGGCTGGAACGCTGTTCCTGTTGGCGCTCGCGTGATCGAGAGAATTGCCCCGCTGCTGGGGATCCCGCCGCGGTTCGATCTGCCAAAAGCCGATCAAATGTTGCTGGCGAGCACGAAGGAAACGCGGTGAAGCTGCGCGATCTCCTGCCCGATGCGGCGACCGACGCGCGGCTGGGTGCAATCGAGGTCGCAGGCGTCACTGCCGACAGCCGCAAGGTCAAACCGGGCTTCTTGTTTGTCGCTATCGCGGGCGCCAAGGCCGATGGCGCACAATTCGCAAAACAGGCAGCGGCGGCAGGCGCGGTCGCGGTTGCGGCCGAGCAACGACCGGATGCTTTGCCGGATGCCGCAGCATTTGTTGCAGTGAAGAACGCACGGGCTGCCCTCGCGCTCGCTGCGGCGAGATTATTGCCGCGGCAGCCAAGAACGATCGCGGCGGTGACCGGCACCAGCGGGAAAACATCGGTTGCCGCGTTCACCCGGCAGATATGGAGCACGATCGGTTATCGGGCGGCGAGCATCGGCACAATCGGCGTCGTTTCGCCGAAAGGCGAACAGTATGGTTCCTTGACGACGCCGGATCCGGTGGAACTGCACCGGACGCTCGACCAACTGGCAAGTGAAGGCGTCACGCATCTGGCGATCGAAGCGTCCTCGCATGGGCTCGATCAGCATCGGCTCGATGGCGTGCGCATCGCTGCCGGGGCGTTTACAAATCTGTCGCGCGATCATCTGGACTATCATCCGACGATCGAGGCTTATCTGCAGGCCAAGCTTCGGCTTTTTGAAGACCTGATTGCCCCGGACGGAACGGCAGTGATCGGCGTCGACGACTGTTACGCGGGTCAGGCTATCGAAGCAGCGAAGAAGCGCGGCCTGAAGACAATGACCGTCGGCGAAACCGGCACAGACATAAAGTTCGCCGGCAGGTCAATTGATGGCTTCGCCCAAATTGTCACCGTTCAACATGCCGGACGCACATATAAGGTGAAATTGCCGCTCGTTGGTGCTTTTCAGGTGCAGAATGCCGGAATTGCCGCAGGCCTCGCTATAGCGACCGGTGCCGAGCCAGGACCCGTTTTTGCCGCGTTGGAAAAGCTGGTGGGCGCAAAAGGCAGGCTCGAACGTACGGGGACTTACAACGGCGCGCCTATTTTCATCGACTACGCGCACAAGCCGGACGCGTTGAAGAAGACACTGGAAAGTTTGCGCCCCTACGCACGCGGAAAGCTTGTCGTGGTGTTTGGCGCGGGCGGCGACCGTGACAAGGGGAAGCGTCCGATCATGGGCCGGATCGCCGCCGAGAACGCCGACCTGGTCATCGTGACGGATGACAATCCGCGTACCGAAAATCCTGGTGCGATCCGGACGGCTATTCTTGCCGGCGCAAAGGGTGCAACGGAAATCGGAGATCGTGCCGAGGCGATTCGAACCGCCGTCGCAGGACTCACCATTGGTGACGTCCTGCTGATTGCGGGAAAAGGTCATGAGCCGGGACAGATCATAGGCGATCGCATTTTGCCTTTTTCGGATCACGAGGCGGTCGCGGCTGCGCTGCAGGGCAAAGTGGCATGAGCACGCTTTGGACACTTGATGCCATGAGCACCGCGATGCACGCCGAGCGAGTCGGCGCTTTGCCGGCCGAGCTGTCGGGTATTTCCATCGACAGCCGTACGCTTGCCAAGGGCGATGCATTCTTCGCCGTTCAGGGAGAAAATCGCGACGGCCACGATTTCGTCGAGAATGCACTGAAGGCGGGAGCCGGCCTCGCGGTAGTTGCGCGTGACCAGCGGGCGCGGTTCGGCCAAGCACCTTTGTTGGTGGTCCCTGACGTGCTCGAAGGGTTGCGCGATCTCGCGCGTGCCGCACGTGCGCGCATGAGTGCGAAAGTCATCGCGGTGACCGGCTCGGTTGGGAAGACCGGAACCAAGGATGCTTTGCGGCTGGCCCTGTCGGCCGAAGGCGAGACTCATTCTTCCATCGCGTCTTACAATAATCATTGGGGCGTGCCGCTGTCGCTTGCGCGCTGTCCGGTCGGCGCAAAATACGCCGTGTTCGAGATCGGCATGAACCACGCGGGGGAGATCACGCCGCTTACCACAATCGTCCGTCCTCACGTGGCAATTATTACAAGCATTGAACCGGTGCACCTCGAATATTTCGGCTCGCTGGAAAAAATCGCCGATGCCAAGGCAGAGATCTTTGCGGGCGTCGAACCCGGCGGGGCCGTCATACTCAATCGGGACAACTCCCAGTTTGACCGGCTCGCAGCCGCCGCCAGAGCGGTGCATGTCGAACGCATCGTATCCTTCGGCGCAAACGAGGAAGCGGACGCCAGATTGCTTCGCGTTTCGCTGCAACCCGATTCCTCGACCGTCGAAGCGCGCATATTGGGACAGGTCGTTACCTACAAGCTGGGTTCGCCCGGGCGGCACCTTGCGCTCAACTCGCTCGCTGTCCTTGCCGCCGTCTTTCTTGTGCGACCCGACCTCGCGCTGGCCGCGCTTGCCCTCAGTAACCTCAAACCTGCCGGTGGCCGCGGCGCGCGCATCATCCTCACGGTTCCTGGTGGGAACGCCCTGCTGATCGATGAAAGCTACAACGCCAATCCTGCATCGATGCGGGCGGCCATCTCGTTGCTCGGTCAGGCGACGGTCGGCACGCGGGGGCGCCGCATTGCCGTGCTTGGCGACATGCTTGAGCTGGGGCCTTCAGGTGCCGGATTGCACCGGGCGCTCGTCGATGCAATCGAGGAGGCGGGAATAGACCTCGTCTTTTGTTCCGGACCCTTGATGCATGCGTTGTGGGAGGCTCTTCCCTCCCGCGCTCGGGGCGGCTATGCCGAGACATCGGCGGCGCTGGAGGCCGAAGTGCTGGAAGCCATCCGGGCCGGCGACGCAATCATGGTGAAAGGCTCGCTTGGCTCGAAAATGGGCCCGATCGTCAAGGCGTTGGAACGGCAATTTCCGCGGCGGGCCGCGCTCGATCAGGCCTCTGCGCAGGGGTGATATTCAGGGTTTGACTCAATGTTCTACTGGCTGACCGAGCTCTCCGACAAAATCTCGTTCCTGAACGTCTTTCGATACATCACGTTCCGCACCGGCGGGGCGATCGTGACTGCCCTGGTATTCGTATTTTTGTTCGGTGGCCCGATCATCGATTTGCTGCGGATCAAGCAAGGCAAGGGGCAACCCATTCGCCGCGATGGCCCGCAATCGCACCTGGTGACCAAGATTGGCACGCCGACCATGGGCGGCCTGATGATCTTGTCGGGGTTACTGGTTTCGACTTTGTTGTGGGCAAATCCCAAGAGCCCTTACGTCTGGGTCGTCCTCGGCGTCACGCTCTCGTTCGGAATGATCGGGATGTATGACGACTATCTGAAAATCACCAAGCAAAGCCATGCGGGTTTAACCGGGCGGACGCGACTGATCATCGAGACGGTGATCGCGGTGGCGGCTTGTACCGTGCTGGCGCAGCTTGGCCGTGGGCAGATCGCAACATCACTCGTCTTCCCTTTCTTCAAGGAACTTGTCTTCAATCTTGGATGGGCTTTCGTGTTGCTGGGCGCGTTCGTGATCGTCGCTGCAGGCAACGCGGTCAATCTCACCGACGGCCTCGACGGCCTTGCCATCGTCCCGGTGATGATCGCGGCGGCCACTTTCGGTCTGATATCGTACCTGGCGGGCAATGCCGTGTTCGCCGAGTATCTTCAGATACATTATGTGGCCGGCACCGGAGAGTTGGCCGTGCTGTGCGGAGCGGTGATTGGCGCGAGCCTGGGCTTCCTCTGGTTCAATGCGCCGCCGGCTTCGATCTTCATGGGCGACACAGGCTCGCTCGCGCTGGGCGGGCTGTTGGGCACAGTCGCTGTCGCGATCAAGCACGAAATCGTGCTTGCGATTGTCGGCGGCCTGTTCGTGCTGGAAGCGGTTTCGGTGATCGTCCAGGTCGTTTCGTTCAGGCTCACCGGCAAGCGCGTGTTCAAGATGGCGCCCATTCATCACCACTATGAGCAGCTTGGCTGGACCGAACCGCAGATCGTGATCCGCTTTTGGATCGTTGCCGTGGTGTTGGCACTCGCAGGCCTTGCGACGCTGAAGTTGAGATGATTGGGAGGCTGTCGTTCTCCCGAAGCGGGACGCGTAACTTCGCGTCGCGATCGAGGGATTGCCGGGACGCTTCGCTGGTCCGGGACGACAGAACCACTTTATGATCCCCATCACCACCTTTGCCGGCAAAAAAGTCGCGGTCTTCGGCCTCGGCAGTTCAGGTCTGCTCGCGGCACGCGCGTTGAAAGAGGGTGGGGCTGATGTGGTCGTTTTCGATGACGACGGGAAGAAAACCGCCGAAGCGCAGGCGGCGGGCTTGAAAACCCAAGACCTCCACAACGTCGAATGGGCCAAAATATCCGCGCTGCTACTGACGCCCGGCGTCCCACTGACTCATCCCGAGCCGCATTGGACTGTGCTGCTTGCCCGCCGGGCGAATGTCGAAGTGATCGGCGACATCGAATTGTTCTGCCGGGAACGGGCCAAGTCCGGACGGGATTGCCCGCTGATCGCGATCACCGGCACGAATGGCAAATCGACGACGACCGCGCTCACCGCGCACTTGCTCAAAAGCGCGGGACGCGATGCCCAGATGGGCGGCAATATCGGCGTGCCGGTCCTTGCGCTCGAGCCACGTCGCGCGTACGTGCTGGAGGTGTCCTCTTATCAAATTGATTTGGCGCCTTCACTCAAGCCGACCGTAGGCATTCTGCTCAATGTCTCGGAAGATCATATCGACCGGCACGGCAGTATCGAGAACTACGCCGCCATCAAGGAGCGGGTGCCCGCAAACGTCGAGGCAGGCGGCACGGCCGTGATCGACGTCGATGACATTTACACGCGCGCGGCGGCCGATCGCATCGAGCGCGCCGGCAAAAACGTCGTGCGCGTATCAGTCGTATCGCCTCTGATGGATGGATATTTTGCGGAAGGCAGCCATATCCTTCGCGCCGCGCGCGGCAAGAGTCATCCCGTGGCGGAGCTCGCCGGCATCGGTTCGCTCCGCGGCGTGCATAATGCTCAGAATGCCGCGTGCGCGGTGGCAGCATGCACCGCGATTGGTATCGATCTACCAGCAATTCAGAAAGGACTTCGTAGTTTTCCGGGACTTGCGCACCGCATGCAACAGGTTGGACACAAGGGTAGCGTGCTGTTCGTCAACGATTCGAAGGCCACGAATGCCGATTCGGCCGCCAAGGCGCTGGCGAGTTTTCACGACATCTTCTGGATCGCTGGCGGCAAGCCGAAAACTGGCGGAATCAGCAGCCTCGCCGAGTTTTTCCCGCGCATCCGCAAGACTTACCTGATCGGAGAGGCCGCCGGCGAATTCGCGAAGACGCTGGAAGGACACGTGCCGTACGAAATTTGCCGCGTCTTGCCGGCGGCGATCGAAGCGGCGGCTCGGGACGCCACGTCTTCCGGGCTGCGGGAGCCGGTGGTGCTGCTCTCGCCCGCCTGTGCCTCATTCGACCAGTACCCGAATTTCGAGGTGCGCGGCAAAGCCTTCACCGACATCGTACAGGCGCTTCCCGGTGTGACCGCGACCGTTAATGCTTCCTAAACCGCGACGCGGCAGCTTGGAGCGACGGGGAATTGAATGCTCTCGCGCGCGCAACGCACGCCCATCGGCGAATGGTGGTGGACGGTTGACCGGCTCACGCTCGCCGCCATTGGCGCGCTGATGCTGGCGGGCGTGGTGCTTTCCCTTGCCGCGAGTCCACCCGTTGCCGCCCGCCTGGGGCTTGACCCGTTCTTTTTCGTCAACCGGCACATTCTCTATCTGCTGCCCGCCATCGCGGTAATGCTGACGGTATCTTTCCTTAGTCCGCGTCAAATCCGTCGACTATCGTTGATCGTGTTTGTGCTGAGCCTGATTTTGGTGGCGGCAACGCCGCATTTCGGACCCGAGATCAAGGGGGCGCGGCGTTGGCTGGTCCTGCTCGGGGTCAACATGCAGCCCTCGGAGTTCCTTAAGCCCGCCTTTGTCATCATTGTTGCGTGGCTGTTCGGCGAATCCGCGCGCCGACCAGACATGCCCGCAAACACATTCTACCTGTTGTTGCTGCTCGCGGTGATCGCGCTTCTGGTTCTGCAGCCCGACTTCGGCCAAACGATGCTGATCGCCGTGGTGTGGAGCGCACTGTTCTTCATGGCCGGCATGCGGCTCGTCTGGGTGGCCGGGATCGCTGGGTTGGCCGGTATCGGACTCCTGAGCGCCTACTACAC
>JBKPLN010000614.1:0-3429 GCA_046731635.1 Pseudomonadota bacterium
CCCCCCCCCCCCCCCCCCCCCCCCCCCCCCCCCCCCCCCCCCCCAACCACCACCCCCCCCCCACCCCCCCCACCACCACTACTCTGTTATCGTCGGCAGCGTCAGATGTGTATAAGAGACAGACAGTTGCCCATGATTCTATTTCACCAGCCATCGGCAACTCGATAATCGACAGCGACCTCGAATAATGAATTCAGCCAAAGAAAAAGGGACCGCTGAGGTTCGCCCCTACGGTCCCTCTTGCGGCCCGGAAAGTGGGCTAACCGGGCCGCCACTTGAAGCCATCGTCAGCGAGTTGCGATGGCCCAAACTGTCTTAATAAAACCCAGGCGCTTTGCCCCCCCATCTCCAGTTCACGCCGACCAGGACAGTGGCCGCGGTCGCTTTGGTGTTGAAGCTACAGCCGAGGTCACAGCCAGTAAAACCGGTGTTGATTAAGAAGTTGTTCGTAAATAGGGTCCTATCTCTGTCGCCGAAGTCGTAGTAATTACCTTCCAGAAACGCTGACCACTGCGGCGCGAACCGCCATTCAACGCCACCACCAACCGTCCAGCCTGTTCTGGTCTTGGAGGCTGAGCCAAAGTCACAGGTAACGCCGCCTAGATTACAGAAACCACCACCGAAGCCGGTGATCTCTGCCTTTACATGACTCCAGACCACGCCGCCCTGGGCGTAGAGTAACCAAGTGGGTGTCCACGCATAGCCGAGCCGCCCCGTCAGCGCGTCGAACCATTGATTTTTGAGGTTGACCGTGGCGCCATCGAATACTGGATCCCCAAAACGGTTGATTGTTATATCTTTGTCCCCGGTTGTCCCATTAAACATATTGCGGATGCCGATCACCCACCCGCCGGCGAATTGATAATCGCAGCCAATCTGACCGCCACCGGTAAAGCCCCAACTGTTTTTATCGATTGATCCAAAGTCGAAATTCGCCTCGAGGCGCCTATCTACCGCGCCGATGTTGGCGCCGATGTAGCATCCGGTCCAAGTAATTGGTGGCGGCGGCGGCGGTGCCGCTGGTGGGGGGGCCTTCCGCGGCAGATCAGCTGCCAATGCCTGAGTCGCAGCCAGACCAATTGTCGCGGCAGCAAGCAGCATCGAAGAGTGTTTTCGCATTACGATTCTCCCTTTTCGCGCCTGTGCTATTGGCCCGCCCCGAGGTCCTAGTTCATATCGGCATTCTAACCCGCCAACGTTGCGCTGGTTAGAGTGTCGCAGGATAACGGCAACTTTTGGCCTGGCAGTGTGCCAAAAATGCTACATACACCTCCTAACCACCGTAATTGAATTCAAATTATTTGCGATTAATCGCTGGGTTTGCTAGTGGTTCATCGTTGATGCATTACGGGAATCTGGCGCGGCCTAAGGGCCGCGCCTTTTTTATTGTCAAAATTGAATTTCATTGTGCGCTTTGGGTCATTAGCGGACATATGCAGTGCAATAGACCATGTCCGCTTTACCCCCAATAGCGACAGCGAAAGCGGATTTCCGCACAAGCCATTAGGCGGTGCTATCCCTTGGATCGCCTTGCCACAGCATTGGCAGATCAGCGCGGCTCTGGACGTGAAAAACTGCTCGCCAAACAATTGCGCCGGTGGTGCACGCATTGACCCTCGCAGTGCGCGTTATTGTTTAGGTGCGCCTGTCTGTTCGCTTTGCATGTTCAACGGCGACAGATACGCGTCAGCTTCGGGATCAGTACGCGGGTTGAGGTTCTCGAACTTGCGCAGCTCGTTTGCCGAGTACAAACCAGTTTCTCTGCCGATCCGATAAGCCTGGAACCGTTGCAGCATGTCGCCGCGCAAGAGCAGATCGGCGTCGAACTCGATCTCGTGATCACGGCGGCCAGCTTCGGAAAACAACTGCTTTTCGATAGCGGCCTCCCAACGGCACAGCCAAGGCATGATCGTATGCTGATAGAACCAACGACCGAGTTCGGTGACGTTTGAGTATGTCCCATGCGTCAGATCGCCGAGAACCGGAGGCGGCACGCGATACATGCGGGCGATCTGTTCGACGGAAGCGGCGGCTTTCCAGCATTTGCGCGTCTTCGGGCGAAACGGAAATGATTTTCCATTTTAAGCCCTCTTCCATGACGAGAACGCTTCCGGCTTTGTCCGATCCGGCGAAGTTTGCAACGAAGCTGTTTTTCAAGTTCTGCAACGCCTGTTCGCCGACCAGTTCCGGGTGCGAAAGCACGCCAGACAGGCGAGCGCTGTTGCGATACGTCGAAGCGGCGAAGCGCTCGGTCGCTTCCGCTATCGAGAACGTTTCTCGCGCTCTCGCCAGCCTGCTCTTGCCGCAAACGCCGTCGTCGCTTCTATCCTTAAGGTGGAAAACTTCGTCGGCGACCAAGCGCCGCGTGCCGCCGTCGAGGTTGGAAACGTCATAGAGAAGGCGCAGCGTTCCCGGCACGCGCAACACGCTCACGCGATCCGGGTGCAAAGGTATCAGCTCGGCAGGTGCTCCGCGCTGATCTCTTACGATCTCGGCATAGGCATTGCCCCGAAGCAGAACATGCGCCTGCATGGTTTCAATGAACTCGACCGGGGTCTGCAACGAGTTCGGCTCGTCGTTGAAAAGCCGGGCGACGGGGTGAAGAGGGTCGGGTTCTTTCCCGTCGCCCACGAGGCGATAGACGACGGGAGGTAGCGTCGCGACCGTCTCGGAAATGATCTGCACGCAGGCGAAGACCGCCGACAGGTTCTCGGCGAGGATCGGCGTGACCGCAACGCCAGCGCCCATGTCAGGAACGTGGCCTTGCATGAGATCCCAACTCGACAGGCGCGAGCGGCGTTCAACACTTCCAAAGAGACGTTGCAGCAACCCCATGGTCACAAGCTCTCAATAAAGCGGCGAGCAACGTTCGCCCGGGTGAACGTTAACGGACGTGATCTGGCGATCACCTCCGTCCGCTCATAGGCAGGCCAGGCCGACACGACGCTGATCTCTTTCAGATCGACGGAGCGCAGCTCTCGGCGGTCGCCGTCCCAGACTTCGTCAAGAGGAACGAACGCGAAGGACATACCGCCGAGATCCGCTCGCTCAGCGAGGGCGAGCACGTCGCGGCCAATGGACGTGTCAGGCAGATCGAGATCGAAGGCTAAGCCCCGGCTGTCTTCTGCAAGGCGAAGCGTTCCGCTCTTTGTCCGCGCCAGAAGTTTCGACGTATCATGATCGACGAGAGCGAGAACGTCGGCATTGCTGTCGAGTGTCTGACGAAATGCGCCGCGCTTAATAGTTTCGGAGAAGCCCGCGAAACGCGCTTCGCTATTGAACGTCGCGGCGTAGCCTTCGAGCCGTCGCGCCTTCGCATTGGCTCGAAGTTCAACGGCGAAAGATCGCCGCTCGGTCTTGAACAGCGTATCGGTACCAATACTCATTTGAGGCCCACACATTTCAGACCGCAGACGCGCAGCGCATATT
>JBKPLN010000615.1:0-4114 GCA_046731635.1 Pseudomonadota bacterium
GGGTTACGGTCCGAACAAGGAGGCTATCCGTTCCTTTGCTGAACGGGGCGCAAAATTATTGATCACGGTCGATTGCGGGGTCACGAGCCTCGAACCGCTCGGGGAGGCGAAAAAACTTGGCCTCGATACTGTTGTGATCGACCATCATCAAGCCGATGAGGAATTGCCGATAGCCGCCGCCGTAGTCGACCCCAATCGGGTCGACGACCTTTCGGGCCTCGGCCACCTCGCCGCCGTGGGATTGGTGTTCCTGACGCTTGTTGCAGTAACCCGCGAACTGCGTCGGCGGAATTTCTGGAACGGCACACGGAGCGAGCCGGACCTTCTTTCTCTCCTGCATTTGGTCGCGCTCGGCACGATTGCCGATGTTGTTCCGCTGCACGGCCTCAACCGCGCCTTTGTTGCGAAGGGGTTGATCGCATTGAGGCGGCGCGAGCATCCGGGCGTGACTGCACTCATGGATGTGGCGCGGCTCAACGGGCCACCCGAGCCGTGGCATCTCGGCTTTGTGCTGGGGCCGCGGATCAATGCCGGCGGTCGCATCGGCCGGGCGGATCTTGGCGTACGGCTTCTTTTGGAGGAAGACCCGACCGAAGCTGCCCGCCTCGCTGGCGAACTCGACCGTCTCAATCGCGAGCGCCAGCAAATTGAAAAGTCGACGCTCGCGCAAGCGGAGGCCGAGGCGCTCGCGGCGCTGGGCTTGGAGGAGAAAGGGTCGGTGGTTGTCACTGCCGCACCGGGCTGGCACCCGGGGATTGTCGGTCTCGTGGCGGCGCGCTTGAAGGAGCGCTACGGGCGGCCGGCTTTTGCGATTGCGCTGGAGCCCGGGGGGATTGGCACAGGTTCGGGACGCTCCATCGCGGGGGTGGATCTTGGCCGCACCGTCCGGCTTGCCGTGCAGGAAGGATTGCTGCTCAAGGGCGGCGGTCATGCAATGGCCGCCGGGGTGACGCTGAAAAAGAACGCGCTGGCGCCTTTCCGGGCCTTTCTCGAGGACAAGCTCGCGGAGTCGGTCGAAGCCGCGCGGCGCGACAGCGCCTTGCTGATCGACGGAGCGGTGGCGGCCGGAGGGTTCAATTTTTCCCTCGCGGACCTGTTGACGCGCGCCGGACCGTTCGGTGCGGGGAATCCAGAGCCGATCCTTGCGCTTCCGGCGCATACGCTCGCTTATGCCGAGCCGCTCGGGGATAATCATATCCGCGCACGTTTTCGCTCCGGCGACGGCAAATTCGTCAACGCAATCGCATTCCGCGCCATGGGCCAAGCCCTGGGCAGAGCTTTGCTGGATAACCGCGATCGCACCGTGCATGCAGCCGGCCAGATTGCGGTCGACCGCTGGCAGGGCGAGGAACGGGTTCAAATGCGCCTGGTGGATTTGGCGGCGAGTTGATCTTCGGCTCGGGCCGCGCATTGACGAAAGATGATAGTCTTGTCGGTCACGGGCGATTCGTGCGCCCAATCTTTGTGCAGCGTGCTCCGGCTTTCACGGAACAAGGGGGCGCTCATGGCACGTAATTTCGGTTTGGTCGCGAAAGCGAAGGCACTCTACGGTCCGGGCATTGAAGCGCAAAGTGATCGGCGCGAACTGATTGTTACGGTTCTCGGGACGTCGTTGGCGGTGGCGATCGTGGGGGCGATCGCCGTCTTGATGGGGATGGCTTAGCAGCCACTGGCTTTATTGCGGCAGCGGTGCCGTTCTCGCCGGGTCCGAACGCCTTGCGTGCCTCGGAGGCGAACTGCCTCTGCCACAGCACGATCATGATGCCGGCGGTGGACAACGCGAAAGGCACCGGGCGGACAAACCAGCCCAGATAGCCAAGCGCAAAAAAGAATGCGCGCTGGCCGCGATTGAAGTGGCGGCCCGCGTCGGCGCATAACCGCGCCGCCCGGTGCGCGAAAGCCTGCGCAGCGGGGGTGTCCTTCTGATCGGGCAGCGGAGCAGCGCCGACCATGATGGCGAAATAGTTGAACAGCCGGTACGACCAGGCGAACTTGAAAAACGCGTACACGAAAATGACAATCAGCCCCATCATTTTGAGGTCCCACAGGCTGCGCGAGGGCGTGGCGCCAAACGGTAATAGCGGCATGACGGTCATGATTTCTTCGCTCGACCGCAGGAGCGTAAGCGCGCCCCCGATGGCAATCAGGCTGGTTGAGGCAAAGAACGCCGCCCCATTTTGCAGAGCCGCCGTCACCTGGGCATCGACCATGCGCATGTCGCGCTCGAGCAGGCGCTCCATCCATTCGTCGCGATAACTGTTCATGAGGGCGTTGAGGCCGGTGCGTCCTTTCGCCGACCGCTCGATGACGATCGAGTAAACGATCCAGGCAGCGACGAACCAGACAAAGGCGGCGAGGTCGGGAAGGGAGAGGACGGTCATGGGCTTCGGGTCGCTGTTTCCGGGAATTTTGCCCGCACGGGAAGCCGGCTTCAACCGCGCCGCTTGAGTGCCGGGCGGGGCTCTGCCAGCATGATGCTCCAGGGAGAGAAACAATGCCCCAAGCGATCACGACCGGGTACAAGACCTTGTGCGAGGCCGCGGAACGGGAGATCGAGACTCTGCCCGTGGAAGAGGCCGTTAAGCTCGCGGGCCGTGACGATATCGTGCTGGTCGATGTCCGCGATGTCCGTGAACTGGAGCGCGATGGACGCGTGCCAGGCGCCTTCCATTGCCCGCGAGGGATGCTGGAGTTCTGGGTCGACCCACAAAGCCCATATCACAAACCCATATTCGCCCAGGACAAGAAGTTCGTGTTTTTCTGCGCCGGCGGTTTGCGTTCCGCGCTTGCCGCGCAGACCGCGCAGCGAATGGGCCTCAGGCCGGTGGCGCATATCCACGGTGGTTTCAGTGCCTGGAAAAAGTCAGGCGGTCCGACAGAGGCCGCGCCGGCAAAGGCGAACTGACCGCCATTCGCGCCATTGCTTGAATCGATCAGAACAAATGGCTTGTCCACCGCGGCTGGCTTTTGCAATTTTTGACGCCTGAATAGAAGCAGGGCAGTCATGGCGATGAAATTGATCATTGGAAACAAGAACTATTCGTCATGGTCGATGCGGCCATGGATCGCAATGAAAGTGGCGAACATTCCGTTTGAGGAGACGGTGATTTCGCTGAACGCGCCCGACTTCAAACAAGTCGTCGGGTCAGCGTCGGGCAGCGGCAAGGTGCCGGTCTTGATCGACGGCGATATCCGGGTTTGGGAATCGCTGGCAATTCTGGAATATCTGGCGGAAAAATTCCCGCAGGCACGGCTCTGGCCAACGGACAGCGCGGCACGCGCGATGGCGCGTGCCATATCCAGCGAAATGCATGCCGGTTTTGTGCCGCTGCGGCGGCATATGCCGATGAACATGTGGCGGCCGGTCAAAAAGCGCGCGCTGACTCCTGAGGTCGAGGCAAATATCAGGCGCATCGAAGCAATCTGGACCGACTGCCGCGCGCGCTTTGGCGCGAAGACGGATGGGGCCTTCCTGTTCGGCCAATTTGGCGCGGCGGATGCCATGTACACTCCGGTCGTGGCGCGGTTGCACACCTACGGAGTCGATGTTGGCAAGGTGTCACGCGGCTATATGGAGGCCGTCATGGCACTGCCGGGCTGGCGGGAGTGGCACGCTGCCGCGATTACAGAACCTTGGGTTCTGGCCGAGGACGAAGTCGACTGGCCGACGGTGCTGAAAAACTAAGCGCAGTTCGGCAGGAATCCGGATCAGGTATCGCTTTTTCTCAGGCGCTGGACCAGCTCCTCGATAAAGGGGAGTTGTCCGGACAAAATTTTTCTGCGCGCCGAGGGAAGTGCAAAATAGGCAATGCGGTCGATCTCCGGAAAATTGTGCAGTTTGCCCGAGCGGGGAGGCCATTCCATCTCGAACATATTGCTGGAAAAGCGGGCGAGATCGAAATCCGCTTCGAGTGCGAATGCATGCACCGTTTTCCCGCTCTTTTGACGCAAGGGCGTCAGGGCGATGAATGGGCCTTCAGCCACGAGACCGGTTTCCTCGTTGAATTCCCGTCTGGCGCAAGACAGCAGATCCCCCGATTCAACATTGCCTTTGGGTATGGACCACGCGCCGTCGTCCTTGTTGCGCCAATAAGGGCCCCCGGAGTGCGCGAGC
>JBKPLN010000616.1:0-1605 GCA_046731635.1 Pseudomonadota bacterium
ATTTGGGTCAGAAGCGGACATGTGCGGTGCACTCACCCATGTCCGCTTTGGGCCAAAAGCGGACATTCGCGCCCGCAAAAGGTCGGCTGGTCACCTCTATGTCTGGGTGCGTTCCAATGATCTCCGTAGTATTTCAAAGATAACCGCGGTCGACCACCCAATTAGCAACACGCCGTTCAGCGCGGTAATCGGGCCAAGCAGACGCCAACGTTCCACTGGAACAATGTCGCCGTAGCCGAGTGTCGTGTAATTCACGAATGCAAAATAAACGAGATTGCCACCGGCAGGCACGGCATGGACTATCAAATACGCCAAAGACCAAACGATTACTTCAACCGCATGTGCAGCCATCAACACCGATACGGTCGAAATCATAATAGCCATCAAAAATACAGCAGGATGCGATTTATTCTTCGCGCTAACAGCCCGCGCGACCCACACCAGTATCGTCATTACCAATGCGTGGATAGCGATGTTAACAACACTGACACCGCCGCCCACCAAAAGTTGCCGTAACATGTCGTCTCCCAATATCTACTGGCACAGTCACGACACTTGCGGCGGCAGCATATAGAGAGTGATCGCAAAGACCGCGTAGACGAATATCAACAGAACGCCAACGAACCATGCCGAACGCCCGCCGCTTGTAATGAAAGCCGCGACAAGTGTGGCAATAAAGACCATCACTACCGCGCCGGGCCAGAATTGCAGGTCCATCGGCCTCGGTCCGATGACATAACTAAGAAGGACGAGCACGGGGCCGACGAATAGCGCAATCTGGGAAGCACTCCCCAGCGCAATACCCACACTCAGGTCAAGCCGGTTCTTGCGCGCTGCGGAAAACGCTACTGCCATTTCGGCAGCAGCCCCTACGAGTGCCACGACGATAAAACCGACAAACGCCTGGCTCATCCCGAATGTCTCGGCCGCCTTCTGTACCGACTCGACGAAAATCTCGCTCACTAGCGCAACGAGAACCGTGACTACGGCCAACGTGACCAGGGCTAGCCCGATGGGCCACGCAGGTTCGCCTGCTTCCGCGTGCTGCGCGCCGGAAAAAATTTCGCGATGTGTCTTCAGAGAGAACAGCAAGCCCAATCCGTATCCGATAATCAGCAGCACGGCCAAGGCGACGCTGAGCTTCTGGGTCAAAGCGGCCCCGGGCAGCAAGTCAGCTTTGGCGATCGCCGAAGGACTGACGAGCGCAATCGTAGCGAGAAAGAGCAAAGCTGCGTGCAGACGGGCGGTAGCGCGGTTGTACTCCTGGACGTGGTACTTGAGACCGCCGAGAAGAAAGGACGCGCCGAGCATGAAAAGCGTGTTGGTCACAATGGCGCCGGCTATAGAACCTTTCACCAGCGCATACTCTCCCGCGCGGAGCGCCGCCGCTGCAATGACCAGTTCGGTCAGGTTTCCAAGCGTAGCGTTGAGCAGCCCGCCCGCAGCGTCGCCCGTCTTTTCCGCAACAGATTCGGTAGCGTGACTAAGCAACCCGGCAAGCGGCACGATCGCGAGCACTGAGAGGACGAACAGCATCGTGTGCGCGTCGGGGACCAGTTTTGCAGCGATCAATGCTACCGGCACGATTGCTAGTAGCCACAGCAG
>JBKPLN010000617.1:0-5540 GCA_046731635.1 Pseudomonadota bacterium
GCGCTGTCTTTGCTGATGGACCTGCCAATTGGAGCAGTCGAGCGCGCCCTGGTGCACGATACCGGCGATCAAATTCTGGTATTGGCGAAATCGATTGATTTTTCCTGGAAAACGACGCGCGCCATTCTCATGCTGGATCGCGGCGTCAATGCCGAAGAATACATCGATCGATACAAGAAGCTGCGGCGGGAAACGGCCCGGTCTGCCATACAATTTTATCGGCTGCGCGAACGCGCCGCCAAAGCCCGGACGAAATAAGCAGTACGCATCCGTGGCGGCGGGGTAGCGGCTACGCGGGCATCTGCGCAGCGCGCTGACCGGCGGAGGTGCCGGCAATCCTGCCGAATACAGAACCCGCCATGAGGCCGGTGCCGCCCGGATAGTTGAAATAGAAGAGCCCGCCGACCAGCTCGCCTGCCGCATGCAGTCCGGCGATCGCCTCGCCGTCAGTGTCCAGCACGCGACATGTTGTATCGATTTTCAGTCCGCCGAAAGTAAAGGTGATGCCGCAGGTCACCGCGTAAGCCTCGTACGGCGGCTCATCAATCGTATTAGCCCAGTTCGATTTATTGATAGCCAGGCCTTCGGTCCGCCTCCCATCCTTCACGTTCGGATTGAAGGCTATATCCGTGCGCACAGCTTTGTTGTAGGTCTTGATTGTATCAAGTGCGCGCTTCGCATCGACATCATCAAGTTTCGTCACTAGCTCTTCGAGGGTATCAGCCCGCGCTTTGGTCACCTGCTTGATGCGATATTCGTCGCGGAGCATCGGGACGGTCTTTTTGTCGAAGACCTGCCACGCGAATTGCCCGGGCTGCATGAGGATAACCCGCCCGTATTTCGCATAGGTGTAGTTGCGAAAATCCGCCCCTTCATCGACAAAGCGCTCGCCGTTGGCATTGATCATGATGCCCCATGGGTAAGAGTGCTTCTGGAAGTTATCGCCGACTGCAAGATCGCCGAATTCGGGCGCGTTGCGGTCCCAGCCGACTGCGTGACAGCCGGACCAGTTGCCTGTCGGCATGGCGCCGATATCAAGGGCCATACGAATCCCGTCGCCGGTGTTGAAGCGGGTGCCGCGGATCTTGGCGAGTTCCCACCCTGGACCAAGGTATCGCGTGCGCATCTCGGCGTTGGCCTGAAAACCTCCCGCCGCCAGTACCACGCACCTGGCCTTGACCTCGACCGTGCGCCCATTGTGTTTCACGCGCACGCCCCTGACCCCATCGTCGTCGGCAATCAGCGACACAGCCCGCGCGTTATAGGCGACATGAACGCCATTCTTGCGTGCGATCCTGGTGTGCGCATCAACAAGTCCTGGCCCGCCGCCCCAGGCTTCAACCGTCAGCCCGCCCCAGAACTTGAACTTGCCGTTGATCTTGTAAGCCTGGCGTCCATAGATCGGAATGAAACGAATGCCTTTGCTTTGCATCCAGCGCATCGTTTCCTTGCTGCGAGTGACGAGCAATTCGCACAAATCGGGATCGGTGCGGTATTCAGTGACGCGTCCCATGTCGTCGAAGAACTTGTCTTCGGTGTAGGTGCCAAAATCGGTATTTGAGATCTCTTCATCGGTCAGGTCGGGCATCAGCGCGCGCAAGTCGTCAACGCCATCGTACACGCAGCGAAAGGCACCGGCCGTGAAGCGGCTATTGCCCCCGGATTCTTCTTCCGGCGCGCGCTCAAGCACCAGGACCGAGACGCCATGCTCAGCCGCGGCATGGGCAGCGCAAAAGGCGGCATTTCCGGCACCGACGATCACGACATCACTGGAGGAGGGAAGCATAAGTGCATATCCGTTCTTGTTGCGCCGGAGACTACCGGCGTTTGCTCAGGCCGCAAGACGCGCTGGGGCAGGCGATGCCTCGATGCCGGGCTTTTCCGCTCAAAACCTCACTTTCCGCCGGTTTTTTTGGGAAATCCAGCAGCGGGTTGCTCAAAACCATTAAATCTGCCGAACCAACAAGCCTTTTCCAATGTTAAAAGCAGGGTCTTGCGCAACCAGAAACATTCTTGCAATGAGCGGTGTGCTGGCAGTCATTTGCGTCGTTGTGTGGATTTATCTTATCGCGGGCCGCGGCAAGTTCTGGCTTTGCCCCGTGCGCGATACCGACCGACCGAAGGCTGAATTGCGACATTGGCCCGCCGTCGTTGCAATCGTCCCCGCGCGCAATGAGTCGAAATATATCTCAGCAAGCGTGCGGTCCCTGCTGGGACAGGATTATGCCGGCGCGCTTGACGTCATTGTTATTGATGACGATAGCAGAGATGGTACAGCTGCCAACGCGATGCAAGCTGCGAAATCTTTTCCCGGCCGCCGGATGACAGTGATCGAGAGCAAAGGGCCGCCGCCGGGCTGGACCGGAAAGCTGTGGGCGCAGAACCAGGGCATCGCTGCGGCCGAAAAATTTCGACCAGAATATTTCCTGCTCACCGATGCCGATATCGAGCATGCCCCCGATACGTTGACATGGCTTGTAGGACAATCATCCGCCGGCCAATTTCTGCTGACGTCACTGATGGCGAAGCTGCGATGCGAGAGCATGGCCGAACGGACTCGTGTGCCGGCGTTCATATATTTTTTTCAAATGCTGTTTCCTTTTTCATGGGTTTCTCAGCCAAAGTCGAGCACCGCGGCCGCAGCAGGAGGCTGCATGCTCGTGCGGGCAGACGCGCTTGCGATCGGCGGCGGCATTGCGAGCATTCGTAATGCATTGATCGATGATTGTTCGTTGGCGGCCAAGATGAAAACAACGGGGCCAATTTGGTTAGGTCTTAGCGACCGCGTACAGAGCACTCGGCCCTATGAAACCTTTTCCGACGTCAGGCGTATGATTTCACGGTCCGCCTATGCGCAACTTCGTTATTCACCGCTGCTCCTGGCTGCGACGCTCGCCGGCATGGCTATAACGTTCATGGTTCCGCCACTTCTTGCGATCTTTGCCGCCGGCTTGCCCCGTTTTTTGGGATTGCTTGTCTGGCTGGCGATGACGATATCTTTTCTGCCCACGTTGCGGTTCTATAGACTGTCTCCTTTATGGAGCCTCGGGCTCCCGGCTATTGCCGGGCTGTATCTCTATTACACACTCGGCTCGGCCTATCTGTTTGCCAAAGGGCAGGGGGGTGAATGGAAGGGACGCATTCACGCCGATGCGACGAGCCTGCAATGACCTCTAGCGGACAACTTCGATCGGGCAAGGGTGCGCACGATGAGAATTTTCCGGTCGCATCGCGCCTTATCAAGCGGCAACACCGGCCTGTCATCCTGGCGTTCTACGAATTTGTCCGGGTTGCCGACGATATTGCCGACCACCCTGAGCTTGTGAGCTCGGAAAAAATTTCACGGCTTGACCGGTTGGAGGCAAGCCTGCTCGGCAGAGGCGGCGACGATCCTGAAGGTCTGCGGCTCTGCGCAATGCTTGAGGAGAGGAACCTGTCTCCGCGTCATGCTCAGGATTTGCTGAGCGCGTTCCGTCAGGACGCGACCAAACATCGTTACGCCAGCTGGGATGAGCTCATCGACTATTGTTCACGCTCGGCGATGCCCGTCGGACGCTTTGTGCTCGACGTGCATGGCGAGACACGGGCAACCTGGCCGGCGTCGGATGCGCTCTGTGCAGCGCTGCAGATCATCAATCATGTGCAGGACTGTGCCAAGGACTATCGCGCGCTTGATCGGGTCTATATTCCGCTTGATGCGCTGGCCGCGAATGGTGCCAGCGTCGAACAGCTGGAAAGCACGGAAACAGCACCCGCGTTGAAAGCGTGTCTTCGCGGGGTGGTGGCCCGTATGGCGACTCTGTTGGACGAAAGCCGCGGGCTTGAGGCCAGGGTCAGCGATACTCGCCTTGCGCTCGAGATCTCGGTCATCCAATCGCTCGCCAGCCGCCTGATCGCAATTCTGATGGTCCGAGACCCATTGGCCGAGCGCGTGCACCTCACCAAAACCGAGGCGCTTGCGACCGCTTTAAATGGTGGTACTAGGGCTATAGTTCGCCGGCTGGTGCGCACAGTGGCTCCGACGCACCGATACCAGACCCCATGAACGTCCAGGTCCCAGAATCCCTTCCGGATCAGTCATCGCCGGCCGGCCGCGCAGGCGGCAGCTCCTTCTATCTCGCCATGCGTCTCCTCAGCCGCGAAAAAAGGGAAGCAATCTTCGAGGTGTATTCGTTTTGCCGAGAGGTGGATGATATCGCCGACAATGACACGCCGCGGCCGCAGCGGCTCGCGCTGCTGTCGGTGTGGCGACAGAACATTGACGCGCTCTACTCCGGGAATATCCCGATCGGACTTGAGCGGCTTGCGAAGATCATTGCCCGCTTTGGTTTGCGCAAAGAGGACTTCCTTGCGGTTATTGACGGCGTGGAAATGGATGCGCGGGAGGATATTCGCGCTCCCAGTCTCGAGCAGCTTGAGCTCTATTGCGATCGCGTCGCCAGTGCCGTCGGGCGGTTATGTGTGCGCATTTTCGGCATGAGCGACGCCGAGGGGAAATCGCTCGCGCATCATCTTGGCCGGGCGCTTCAATTGACAAATATCTTGCGTGACATAGACGAGGATGCCGGAGTCGGGCGCCTATACCTGCCGCGGGAAGCGTTGGCGCTTGCCGGTATCAATACCAGCGATCCAAACGCAGTCGCGTCCAATCCTCATCTCGCTCCCGCCTGTGACTTTATTGTCGAGCGCGCACGCGCACATTTTGCGAAGGCAGACGAGATCATGGCGCGCTGTCCGCGCCAGGTCGTGCGGGCGCCTAGGATCATGGGAGCGGTCTATCGCCAGAAGCTCGAAGACATGGTATCGCGCGGCTGGAGCCCGCCACGGAACCGCCTTCACGTGAAAAAGTCTTATTTATTGTGGATTGCGTTGCGGCATGCGTTCGTCTGAAGACGGCACGGTACACATTATCGGGGCTGGACTGGCGGGGCTCTCCGCCGCCGTGCGCCTGTGCGGATTGCGCCGCAGAGTCGTTGTGCACGAGGCGACAGCACACGCGGGCGGCAGATGCCGCTCATATTTCGACCAGGCCACCGACATGATGATCGATAACGGCGCACATTTGCTGCTGTCGGGAAACCATGCCGCCCTGTCCTTTGTCGAGACCATCGGGTCCAGCGCAGGCCTGCACGGGCCGAGCGAGGCGGAGTTTGATTTCATTGATCTGCCGAGTGGCGAGAAGTGGACCTTGCGTTTTGGCGACGGTCGATTTCCATGGTGGGTTTTCAACAAGGATCGCCGCGTGCCACAGACCGACGTCGTCGATTACCTGCCGCTGGCGCGTCTCCTCTGGACTCCGGCCGATAAGCCCATCGCAGAAGTCATAAGTTGCTCGGGGCCGATTTACGAGCGCTTGCTCGAGCCTTTGCTGCTTGCCGCGCTCAATATCCAACCCCGCCAAGGATCAGCGAGATTGGCCAGCGGACTTATCCGCGAAACGCTTGGCCTCGCCGGGCAGGCGTGCCGGCCATTGCTCGCGCGCGACGGGCTGGCAAACGTATTTGTTGAACCTGCGATTCGCTATCTGCGCGAGCATGACG
>JBKPLN010000618.1:0-5088 GCA_046731635.1 Pseudomonadota bacterium
AACGCTGCATTTCTGGCGAGCGGCGATGTCCTCGACTGTTGTGGTTTGTGAGATGATCTCATCGAGCCACGCGCGCCCGCGCGCGATCGCTTTGAGGAGCGCCACGCGACGCTCGAATTTGATCGGCCGCACGCGGTGCCGTTGGATAGCTGCCGGCAACAGGATCTCCTTGAACCTCTTCGGTGGCGGTTTGGTCCATGGGATCAGGAGGGAAGGGGCTCGATGCACGGCCGCAAGTTGCTCGGCATCCGCCTCTTGTTGTTTCTCGCCAGGAGCCTTCAGCCCAGTGTGCTTGTGCGCACTTCAATACGGGCGACGTTCGCGTGGAGGCCGGTTTGATCTGCGGTGCTTTTGTGCTCGGGGATGATGCGCTGACGATGCTCGTCGATCGCCTTGGCCACGGCCCTCTCGATCTCGGTGGCAGGAACACGGATGATCGCTCCGGGCAGGGGTTTGGCCTGTCCGCGCAGATAGGGCTGCGACACGTAATATCGATATCGCAGGCCGTGCTTGGTCGCATGGGTCGGGACCATGCGGTTGCCAGCAGAATCGCACAGGAGCCCGCGCAACGGAGCCTCGCTCCTGGTCCGAGTCCTGACGTGATGCGACCGCTGCTCGGTGAGACGCCTTTGCACAGCATCGAACAGTACGCGGTCGATCAACGGCGGCTGGGGACCCGGCCAGACCTCGCCCTTATAGACGACCTCGCCGATGTAAAAGCGATTGCGCAGGATGTAGAAGAGGGGACCTTGGGTGAAGGGCACGCCCCCGCGCGTGGTGCCGTTCGACAACCTGCGGATCTTCGTCCGGATATCACGCGCACGAAGCTCGAGCACCAGCCGGTTGACACTGCCGAGTGCGAGATAGCGCGCGAAGATCAGGCGGACCCGGTCGGCTTCGTCTTCGACGATTGAAAGCTTGCCATCTTTAAGTTGATAGCCCAGCGGCACCATCCCGCCGACCCAGAGACCCTTGCGCTTGGAGGCTGCCACCTTGTCGCGAATGCGCTCGGCGGTGACCTCACGCTCGAATTGGGCGAAGGAGAGGAGCACGTTCAGCGTGAGCCGACCCATGGAGGTGGTCGTGTTGAACTGCTGGGTGACAGAGACGAACGACACCCCGTGCGCATCGAACAGTTCGACGAGCTTGGCGAAATCGGCGAGTGACCGCGTCAAGCGATCGACCTTATAGACCACGATGATCTGAACCTTGCGCGCCCTGACGTCTGCCAGAAGGCGTTGCAGGGCCGGCCGGTCGGTCGAGCCGCCGGAGAAACCGCCATCGTCGTACCGCGTTCGGACCAGCATCCAGCGTGCGTATGCCTGGCTACGGATGTAGGCGGACGCTGCATCGTACTGGGCGTCCAGTGAGTTGAACTCCTGGTCGAGCCCCGAGTCGGTCGACGCCCGCGTGTAGATCGCGCAGCGGATAGGCTTTGCGCGAGCCGTCATGCAGTGACCTCCGCGTCGTTTTTGTCGCGCAAACCAAAGAACCGGGGGCCATTCCATTGGGTCCCGGTTATGAGCTTGGCGATTTCTGACAGGCTGCGGTAAGGCTGTCCCTCCCAAAGGAAGCCTCCATCGTGCACCATGACCCTGTGATGCTGGCCGCCCCACTCGCGGGTCAGCACCGTGCCGGGCGACAGCTCGCGCGTGCGCCGCTCGAAAGCCTGCGTCAGAGGAACGGCTGCGTGCTTGGATGGCGCCAAGTCAACGTGTTTGAGAAAACGAACGGTGTCGGCATCGAGGTCGCCCATCGCCTCGGCCTGCAGACGATAGGCGAGCATCGCAAATAAAAGATGCCGGGCGACGTGAGTTGGTGCGTCCTGTCGGAAGCTTGTCCGCCATCGCGCCCGCAGCACTTTCGCGTCGAGACCGCGTAGCCGCGCGATCTCGGCTTCAATGGAGGAGGTCTCGGGAGCCTCTGCAGCAATCCTGGTTCGCGGCATGGCGGTCAGGACTTGCAGCCGTCCGAGTTTGTTTCTGCGGGCCTCGCACCATGCTCAGCCGGGATCCGATAGATCCGGATACCCTCGACAAGGCCCGATTCCAAATCGAGCTTGAGGCGCTTGCGCACGACCCCGGCAAGGAAGCCCCGCACCGGATGCGACTGCCAGCCGGTGGCTCTTGTGAGCGCAGCGATGGTCGCGCCATTGGGGGAGCGCAGCATTTCTATTGCAGCCGATTGCTTCGTGCCGGATCGGACCGCTGCAACGCGGTTGCCCTTCTGACCCGGCTTGCCGGGCTTCGGTCGGTTGCTCGATGGTGTAGCGGAACGCGCCGCCGTTCGCTTCTTTGCTGTTTTTGTCATCGGGATCTCCTTCGGTTCAGGTGCAGCCTCCCGGCTGCACCGCCGAAGCCCCGCAAAAGCTCTTAAGCCGGCGGGGCGGGATCCCGGAGCGCAAAAGCGCGCCGGAAGCAAACACAGTAGCGCTCCGATCACAGCGAAATGCCAGTCCTTTCTGGATAATCTTGTTGCTCAGATTGCCCGTAATCGAGCGAGAGATGATCCGATGGGGATGCGCTTTGAGCTGTTGTGATGTTCGGAAGCCATGCTTTGCTAGCGTGCGCGCCGAGAAGGGATCGAATAGACGACGTGCTGTCCGCTTGTGGCCCCAACCGGCCATGCCGAAAGACGCAATCGATGTCGCTATTGGGGGTAAAGCAGACATGGCCTATTGCGTTGCACATGTCTGCTTTTGACCCAAAGCGGACATCCAAAAAAGGACGTGGATTCAGGTCTGCGGCAATTCCAAGCATCGGTAAAACCGGATAAGTGGTACGGAGTTCCTGTCGCGTTAGTGATTCTGCCTTTCTTGCGTCTTGGAAAGAGCAGTCATGCGCGGACGAACTTGCTCTGTACTGATTTTCCTTCTGTTATTTTCTGCGCAATCCCGCGCCGAAGCCGCGTGCGTCGATTTCGCACAACTGGCGCATTCAACCGTAAGCATCACGCGATATTTTGAAGACGCTGAGCGCATCTCGCAGTCTGACGTGGTTGGCGTACGTGGCACTGCGTGGTTCCAGTCTCCGACCACCATTGTCACTGCTGCTCATGTAGCCTCCGGGATGAAGCTTTCCACGCAGGAGTGGAAATCGGTCAGGATCGAGGATGACGCTGACGGCCAATCGAATTCGGTCCGCATGCAGCGCGTGGCGGGTAGCCACGCCGAGAAATTGGCCGTGCTTGAATTGCAATCCGCCGTTCCCAATGCGCGGAGCGTTGCGATCCGGATGCTTCCGCTGATGCCGGAAGATAGTGTGGTGACCTTCGCCTACCCAAACGACCGCCTGCACACCGTGGTGGGCCGGTTTGTGCAATACGCGGACACTGGCAGGCTCGCGGGCACCGCGCTTCTTGAAATCTTTGAAGGGGAAAATCGGCTCGTGATCGATTACGGCGCTTCCGGAGCGCCAGTATTTGACTGCGAGGGCCGGGTCGCGGCAGTCATCAGCACTGTGATTACGCAAATTCTCTCGACGCCATTCGGCAACAGGCGAGTTTCGACGGCATGGGGATCACCCAATGTCGTCTCGGTACCAATCCAGCAGCTGATGGAATTCTCCAAAGCGGAGTAAGGAAGTCCCGGGCTGACAGGAGCCGGATGTAAAGCGGGCGCCCATTGCTGGGCGCCCGCATCACCCGCAAGCATCCGAGCTATTGGCTCGGGTTCGACGGTGACTTCTTGAGCTGTTCCATGACCTGATCCAGGTTGTAGCTCGCCGGATCCTGAAGGGGCGGGAACTGTTTTGAGGCGCGCCGATGGGCATCATGGTCAGGTGGTGAAATGGTTGCTGTGGACCGACTGCCGATTGAAACGAAGCTGCCGGGGATCACCGCACTGGTGCGTGCGTTGGTGGATGAGTTGGCGGACGTCTTCTAAAATTGCCTGGACACAAATTTCTCCCGTTCGTTGTACGGAACTTCGATGGCGCCCTTTGTTTTGACTGCAATCCTCTTGAGATACTTTTTCATCTCATGGTCTTTCAAATCGGCGAACGAAATTGAGCGCCAGAACTCGCCCACCGAAATACGATTCGCGTCATGGGAGGGCAGATAAACAATATCCCGCCCTTCAAGTAGGATCACCTCGGAACCAACATGCTCATAGGGCCCGAATCTCGGATCTGTTGCAGTCGCGGGCGGCACCATAGGTACGATATCGTTCTCATCGACAACCCGCGCCAGCGGCAGGAAACGACCTACTCCGCAACGAGAAGCCAGTGCAATTCCAGTACGACGATTCTAACAACACGGCTCAAATCAGAAGCGTTCGCGCTACCGTTCCTGGTGGGTCAAAGCGTTTCGCCGACCGGTTCATCAAAGCCCATCTCCTTTCCCGACAAATCAAAGAAAATATATAACCAGCCATGTGCTGCCTTGTGCCGTCCGCCGGATGAGATCATCGTCGAAATCAGAGCCGTACCACGGTACTGGATTTTCATCGAGCCACGGCACTTCCTTGAACCGCGGCTTGCGACATTCGTAATTAGACCCGAGCCGGTTCTGCTGCGCGAAACAGTGGTGGTGAACCGCACAATTCTTATTCGCGAGCGGAACTTTGCAGTAAATCCTGGGATTGCGCCGACGATTGTCGCTGCTCAAGTGGGACGCCCCATTAGAGCCTTCAATGTCCAGCCGCGGGTCTTGGCTGGCACGGCCAATATCCGAGGTGCTGTGCAAATTCGTGCCGATCAACTGCGCCGCGAAGATTTCCGCCGTCAGATCGCGCGCCAGACAACCGTTCGGCAAACGAACCAGACAATCCGCCCGGCGTCCAACATCCCAGCGCCAACTGCCCTGGCTCCAAACGCGCTGGGCAGATTGGGGGATACGCCGCCGCGCGCCGCCGTCGGAACTGCGATGGAGCGGGAGCTGCGTACGCGCGAGCGGGCCACCACTGGTGGCGCGCCTGAGCCCGGAGGGCGTGAGCGTGGCATCGAGCGACCCGGCGCGGGACCAGAGCGTTCAGCCCGACCCGAACCCGGAGCGCGTGAGCGTGGCATGGAGCGAGGTCCACCCGGCGCGGGACCAGAGCGTTCAGCTCGACCTGAACCCGGAGCGCGTGAGCGTG
Organism: Pseudomonadota bacterium; assembly: GCA_046731635.1. GTDB lineage: Bacteria > Pseudomonadota > Alphaproteobacteria > Rhizobiales > Xanthobacteraceae > Pseudolabrys. The sequence goes on from JBKPLN010000618.1 coordinate 5,075, forward strand.
GCATGGAGCGAGGT
>JBKPLN010000619.1:0-1253 GCA_046731635.1 Pseudomonadota bacterium
TTGTAGCCGCTCAGCCTCACTCTGGGTGGCGAGCCCGTCACGAGCGATAGCGGTTCGCGGGTGCGAAATCCGAGCTTGGTGTAGAGACAAAGGCTCTGGTTGTTGTAACCAGCCTGGACCAACCGCATCCCTTCAAACCCGCGCTCGCGAGAACGGGCCAGCACATTCTCCATTAATCGACGGCCAATGCCTCGGGTCTGTGCATTGGGATCGACCGTAATCGGCCCAACCCCTCCTATCTTAGAGCGCTCGTCGAGGAAGTTGCTTCCGACAATCCGACCATCGAGCTCAGCTACAATCGAATAGAAATTGGGATGCGCAATGAGAAGAGCCATCAACCCCGATGCAACATCAGCGGATGGGAAATCCGGCGGGAAATTGTGCCGCTTGGCGATGCTTTTGAAGGCTTCAAAACAGGTCCGTCCGCACTCCGCCGCGTCAGCCGGTACACCGCGACGCAATTTCAGATCCATGTTTTATTTATCCCTGTTATTCGCTGCTATTCGCACGGCCATGAGAGGCTTGCACCTTGGCGAGAAGTTGCCTCTCGTACCTTTTAAACATCCACCAAAACGCGCCGATGGCTACGACCGCGCAGATCAACAACCCAGCGCTCACAGGCCCTGCCACTAATTTAACAGCGTGACCGAACATGTAACCACCGAAGCCAAAAAACGCGGCCCAGACAATTCCACCACTTGCATTCCAAAGGAAAAACTCGCCGCGCGGAAAGTTGAGAGCCCCTGCGAGTAGCGCCGCATATGTCGTTAAAGCGCGGTAAAACGGCCAAAGAAAACGACACGGCCGCCGTATTGGCGAAACAACCATTGGCAAATCATTATCCGATCTTCGGAAAGGCGGACATAGCGCCCATAGCGGCGGAGAAAAGCGAAACCGTATCGATGGCCTACCCAAAAGCCTAGATTGTCTCCAAGGATCGCACCGGCAGCGGCAGTCATTATGATGAGGCTGATATCGAGTCCTTCGGTGGTCGCAGCAAGCGCGGAAGCTGTAACAAGGGCGGTTTCACCCGGAAGCGGAACGCCTGCACTTTCGAGGAAGACCAAAAAAAATACGGCCCCGTACCCAAAATGGATTACGACATCAGACAGCGATGATCCGAAGTCACCCATTTGCATTTCTAAACCTCCAGAAATGCGGCGTGGCAGTATTCCAAACAGAACTAGCAGTGCTCAGCCTCGTCTTCATGCCGGCAGGTCACTTCGGAAATGCGCACTTCCAAAGACCACGTC
>JBKPLN010000620.1:0-3109 GCA_046731635.1 Pseudomonadota bacterium
TCGCGAAGCGGCACCTGGATCCAGTCAATCTCGCGGCGTACGAACTCTTCATTGTCGTTGGCGCTTTGCGGTCCGCCGAAAATGACCGCACCGACGTGACCGTCCATCGTTTCCGGCAACGGGTCGCCGAAACGTGGCCTCCTGACGTCAAGCGGATGGCCGAGTTTTGCCAGGGTCTGCCCGACGCGGCCCGGCGAGGAATGCTCCTGGTGGAGAATAAGAAGGACTGGCTTCAACATGATGATTTCGGCAAGCGCTTGCAGTGCTGACTAGTACCGGCATTGCCGACGTTTGCAACCTGAGCAGCAGCGGAGCGCCTATGCCTCCCAGGCGGCCTTGCGCCGGCGTTGGCGGTGATCCACAAAAGCCAGGACCAGGCGCCGCGGGATTACGCGGATAAAGAAGGTGATCAACTTGTTAACGACGCCCGGCACAATGGTGCGGCGTCCCTGCATCAGACCGCGATAGCCCGCCTCCGCCACACAGTCCGCGGATTGGCTCAGGGGTCCCTGCATGCTGCGTTTGCTGAGGCCGGCACGGTCGCCGAATTCGGTCGGCACTGGGCCTGGACACAGCACCGACACCCGTATGCCGCGAGGCTTGAGCTCGCTGTGCAAGGCCTCGGTGAATGACAACACATACGCCTTGGTCGCATAGTAAACGGCCATTCCCGGGCCAGGCAGAAAGCCGGCCATTGATCCGACATTCAGCAGTCCCCCGCGATGGCGGGCAAGGGTGTCAATGAACGCGAGCGACAATTCGGTAAGTACGCGCACGTTAAGATCAATCATCTGCAATTGCTCGTCACGATCTCGCGTGCTGGCAAGCCCCAGCAGCCCGAACCCCGCGTTGTTGACGACAAATTGCGGCTCGGCGCCTTGCGCCGCCAACAGCTCCCGTATTAGGTGCGCGACGCCGGGCTTGAGAAGATCGGCTGCAATCACGACCGGCCGGTGCGCGCCGGTCGAGTCAATTTCGTCCGCCAGCGCATTCAATCTTTCTTCTCTTCGCGCAACCAACGCCAATTCGTGGCCGTGATGCGCAAAGACCCGCGCCAGTGCCAGACCGATACCCGCCGACGCGCCCGTGATGACCGTGACTGGACGAAGTTCGCTCATAGGCGCTGCTGATCCTTATGCTATCGGCCGCCCACCCTCGGCGGCCGACTCTTGGTTTCGTGTGAGGCGCTCACACGAGCTTGGGATCGAGAGTTTCGAGCGAGCGTTTCGCCGGCTCCACGCCCCAAATGTATATGATGATAATCTGGACAATGAGCAATCCGATCGTCAGCGACTGCGACGACCGGTCAGCCTCGCAGGCTTGTCACCGCTATCCATCAACTACTGGATAGCCTTGCCCTTGCGATAGCTCTCTTCCAGAAGACGGATATTGTTCTGGACATATTTGTTGGTGGGATCTTTGCGTCGAGCGGTTGCGAGCGCTGCGTGGGCACGTTTGTAGTCCCCGCGCAACATGTAGGAGAAACCCTGGTTGTTCAGGATCTCGACCGTTGGCCCGAGGATGCCAACCGCCTGACCGTAGGCACGGTCGGCAAGATCGAAACGCCGCAAACGATCGTAGGAAGCAGCAAGGCCGAGCCAGGCTTCGGCGTCGCGCGGGTGGGACTCGACCGCGCGCCGGAAATGTTTCTCGGCCAGACCGTAGTCATGCGAGCGGAAATGCTTCTTCCCGAGACTCAAGTCATCGTAGGGATCGCTGCCGAGCAGACCCTTTGCGGATCTCGGGGGCACGCCTGGCGTCTGAACGGTACCCGTCGTCTCATCCGGTGACGGCTGGGTTTCCGTTGGTTCGCTCGCCACGCTTTCGGCATTCGCCTGGGCCGAAGCGCCATCTTCGGCTGGCGTCTTGGCGGCAAATAGACTGGAAACGCCGTTGGAGGTGGAGCATCCCGCCAACCACAGGGCGGTTGCCGCGACGGTCAATCCTCGGGCAATTCCAGGAAGCATGCGAACGCCTTGCGGACCGCCGGTAACAGAACGCCGTCAGGCTAGGGGAGGATGGTTAAGAATACCTTCACCAAAGCTGGAGGAAGGCGTTTCGGTAGCTGCAACACAACCAAGGCTACCAGGAAGCCGAGCATGCCGGCCTCAGAAATAGCCTCCGACATGGAGGCGGACGATCACCGGAAGGAGAATGACCACGAACAGAACCGGAAATATGCAAACCATCATTGGGACCGCCAGCTTGGCTGGCAGCGCGTAGGCTTTCTCCTCGGCGCGCGAGAGCCGCTTGTGCCGCATATCGTCGCTGTAAACGCGCATCGCATCAGTGATGCTCGAGCCCAGGTCAATCGACTGGTTGATCAATGTCGCGAAAGCGCGGGCTTCTTCCAGGGCAAGACGATCGGCGAAATGCTCGAGCGCATCCTTCAGAGGCCGCCCCGCGCGGATTTCAAGATTGGTCAAATGGATATTGGCGCTGAGTGACGGATAGCCCTGGCCCAGCTCTTTGCCGACGCGCTCGAGCGACGCTTCCATCGACAGGCCTGAATCCGCGCACACGACGAGCAGGTCCATAAAGTCCGGAAAACCTGATCGATGCTGGAGCGTGCGCGCTGAAATTCGCCGATCGATATAGAAGCTCGGACCGATATAGCCGGCAATTCCGCCAGCCACCACCATCAGCCAGAAAAATGAACCGCCGATTGGCCGTATCAGTGGCACCATAATGAATATGGCAGCGGCCAGCGCGATCGCCGGAGCGGTGCGACCGATGAAGAAAAATGCGACGCCGCGCGGATCGTAAATACCGGCCTGTATCAGCCGCCGGCGCAGCACCTTCATGTTTTCCTGGTTCGATTCCGAATAATGCTTGGTCGTATACTCGATCAGCTTGCTGAGCGCCTTGGCACTTGAATATTGAAGCGAGCGGCCGTGGCCTCGGCGCTCTTCGTCGTTCATGATGCGCGCGGTGCGTTTCTTGACGGCGCCGCGCACGCGTACGGCCGCCATCAGCGAGAACGCGAGCGTGCCGGCTGCAAGAAATACCAGCAGCCCCATGAACATGGTGTTGCTGTCGGTCAAGATCTCCTGGAATACGGCAAAGATCGAGTCCATGGTCAGATCCTGAAATTGACCATGCGATACAC
>JBKPLN010000621.1:0-6104 GCA_046731635.1 Pseudomonadota bacterium
CCTTCGCGATCCTTTGACTGGCCGAGCTGCTCTGTTGCGCCTGCCAGGCTTTCGGTATAGCTCGTCGCCGAACCAAGGGCCGCGTCGATCATCGCCATCTCTGATCGATCTCGCCCTTCACCTGAACGCCGACTTGATCGATCCGCTCCGTCAGCCGCGACGGGGACAGGTGCTTTTCGTAGATTTGGACCAGGTCGGCTTCCGAAATGCTGCCCTTGGCCTTGAGGGTCGCATTGATCTGCTGGTTCAGCGCGGGATGATACCCGCTCGCATAGGCGTACCAGATCTCATAGTTGCGCGGAGTTGCATTGTGGCGCAGGGCCTTCATTTTGCCGAGAGCAATGTCTGCGAACGCCATCGCGCGTTCGTAGTCTTCGACACGGCCGGTCATTGGTGAACCCCCAGGTGCAAGCTGTCGCTTGCAGAGGACGGCCCGCGGCGCCTCTGTGCGGACGGTATTCGAGGGAGGTGAATGGGGAGTAAATTCGCAACCGTCGTTTCAATCAACGGTTGCGCGCATTAACGGTTCACGGATCAGGCTTTGAGCGGGACGGGCTTGAGCAAAAAGGCCGGCAAATGGCCACTGTCGGGCTCGCGAACTGGCTGTTGTAAGACCGGCTTATGGGCTCGGCCGGCCTTCTTCGGCAGATGCCCGGGCTTTCGGCCTCGGTTCGGACCGCGCGAGCGCTCGGCGTGGGAAGGCCCAGGTCCGTTCACCGGCCGGCTTTCGTGCATCTTGGCGGGCGGGGAGTCCATCCAGGGGATTCTCTGGCCGATGAGGCGCTCAATCGCGCCGACTGCCTTGCTGTCAATGGGCGCGACGATGGTTATCGCGGTGCCGCTTCGGCCGGCGCGACCAGTTCGGCCGATTCGGTGCACGTAGTCGTCAGGATGGTGCGGCACATCGAAATTCAAAACGTGGCTGACTTCGGGAATATCGAGACCGCGCGCGGCGACGTCCGATGCAATCAACAGCTCGGCCTCGCCGCGACGGAAACGGTCCAGTGCCGCCGTGCGCGCTGCCTGGTCCAAATCGCCGCGCAGAGCGACTGCGTTGAATTTGTGCTGCAGCAGCGAGCGATGCAGGTTGGCGACCTCGCGCTTGCGATTGCAAAAGACAATCGCGTTCTTGAAACCGGTAGCGGAACGGATCAGCCGGCGCAGCGTGTCGCGCTTCTGATGCGGCTCGCGACCGGTCGAAACCAGCAACTGCGTAATAGTCGCCGCGGTCGTGGCCGGTTTGGCCACCTCAACACGAACGGGATTGTGTAGAAAGTTGTCGGCGATGCGCTGGATTTCGGGCGGCATGGTTGCGGTGAAGAAAAGCGTTTGCCGCGTGAAGGGCACGAGCTTGCCGATGCGCTCGATGTCCGGAATGAAGCCCATGTCGAGCATGCGGTCGGCCTCATCGATGATGAGAAGCTCGCAACCCGACAAAAGTAGCCGCCCGCGCTCAAAATGATCCAGCAGACGTCCTGGCGTCGCGATCAGCACGTCGACACCGCGGAGCAACTTCGCATCCTGGTCGTCGAAAGAAACGCCGCCAATGATCAGCGCGACGTTAAGCTTGTGGTTCTTGCCGTACTTCTCGAAATGCTCTGCGACCTGCGCAGCAAGCTCCCGCGTTGGCTCGAGAATGAGCGTGCGCGGCATGCGCGCACGCGCGCGTCCTTTCTCAAGCATTGTCAGCATCGGCAGCACGAATGCAGCGGTCTTGCCGGTGCCGGTTTGTGCAATGCCGAGCACATCGCGTCGCGCGAGCACGTGCGAGATTGCCTGGTCTTGAATGGGGGTGGGAGTTTTGTAGCCAGCCGCTTTGATGGCGGCGAGAACTTTGGGGGATAGGCCCAGATGGGAAAAAGGCATAGAACCTCAGAGGCCGCCCAGTTCGCGCCGGACCAGAGAAAACCAGTTGCTTTGCGCGGAGGACGGCCGAATCTTCATGTCAGACCGGTTGGTGGGAACATAGGGTGCAAAGAGCCAAAGTCAATGCTTTGCATCGCGATAAGTCGTATTAGTTCTTAATCTTTTGGCTTTCAGGCGTCGCGACGGCGGCTTTTTTCCACCAGTGCGCTGTGCGCGTGCCCCATTGTCCAAGGGTTTCCGGTCTTCGTCCCTTTGCCTCTATCGACCTCGAGTTTATAGCGACAACGAACTATTCGCCGAAAGCCACTCATGCGCACCCAGGTTGGAATCATCGGAGCAGGGCCTGCCGGTCTTATGTTGGCAAGGCTCCTGCATCTGCAGGGCATTGACTCGATCATCATCGAAAATCGCAGCCGCGATTATATCGAAAACAGAGTCCGCGCGGGACTGATCGAGCATTGGGCCGCCGACCTGCTCGCTGATGTAGGAGTAGGTGAACGCCTGAAGCGGGAGGGCATGCTGCATTGGGGAATCAACATCGGCATCAACGGCGATCTCCACCGCATCGATTTCAAGGCATTGGTGAACAAGCGCGTTACCATCTACGGCCAGCAGGAGGTCGTGAAGGATTTGGTTGCCCGCCGACTGGCTGACGGAGGGCCATTGCTGTTCGAGGTCGACGACGTCACGGTCCATGACCTGAAAACGCAAAAACCAAAGATCCGCTTCAGGCACGAAGGTCGGCCGCAAGAGATCGACTGCGATTACGTTGCCGGGTGCGACGGATTTCACGGAGTTTGCCGCCCAAGCATTCCGGACGGCGTGCTCAGCGTGTTCGAGCGCGAGTATCCGTTCGGGTGGCTCGGCATACTTTCTGAATCGCCGCCGCCCGATCACGAATTGATATATTCCTACACCGATCGCGGTTTCGCGCTCTATACCATGCGCTCGCCGACGCTGGCGCGGCTCTACCTGCAATGCGATCACGATGAGGAGATCGAAAACTGGCCCGACCAGCGCATCTGGGACGAGCTGCACAAGCGGCTCGGCGGCGCGCGCAAGCTTCAGGAAGGCAACATGCTGCAAAAGGGCATTACGCCGATGCGCAGCTTTGTTGTCGAGCCGATGCAATACGGACGGCTGTTCCTCGCCGGGGACAGCGCGCACATCGTGCCGCCGACCGGTGCGAAAGGCATGAACCTGGCATTTGCCGACGTGGTGATGCTCTCGCGTGCGCTTGAAGATTTCTATAAAAACAAGCGAAACGACCGGTTGGAGAATTATTCGTCAAAGTGCCTGCGACGGGTGTGGTACGCGCAACGGTTTTCATGGTGGATGACCCAGATCATGCACCGTTTTCCGAATGAGTCGGCGTTTGACCGTCGTCGTCAGCTCTCCGATCTCGATTATCTCACCAGCTCCCGCGCGGCCTCGACCCCGCTTGCCGAGCAATATGTCGGCCTGCCGCTCGACTAGTCTCGCAGCACCGAACGGAGTGGGGTGCGTAAAAGGAGGATCGCGACGCCGGAAACGAGCGATATCAGGGCAAGCATCAGGAAAAAACTGCTCTTATCCATCGTCGACCAGAACGTGCCGAGATAGCCCGCGAGAAATCCTCCGACGAAGCTGGTTGCGAGCCACACGCCCATCATCATCGACAACAGCGGCTTTGGTGCGATCTTTGTCACCAGCGACAAGCTCGTCGGAGAAAGATATAGCTCACCCACCGTGATCGTCACGAAGTAAACAAATAACCACAGCCAACTTGCCTTCCCGCCACCGGCGACCAGGGCCGCAACCACCATGACAAGATATGCGAGGGCATTGATCAGGCATCCGATCGCGAGTTTGGTGACCGTTGATGGCTCTCTTGCCCCCTGGCTGCGCCAGAACGCAACGATGAGTGGCGTGAACGCGAAAATCATGAACGGATTGAACGCTTGAAACCAGGTCACCGGGATTTCGCCGCCGATGACGCGGCGATCGGTAAATTGATCGGCCCAAAGCGTGATCGTGTTGCCTTGTTGCTCATACGTGGCCCAAAACAGGCTGACCGGCACGAACAGCAAAAGCAGCGCGATGATCGACCGCCATGCATTGGCATCCAGGCCACCGGCTGGCAGGGCGCGCCGGGCAAATGCGTCGTCAGGCAGGTGAGGCGTCGCGATGAGGTAGATTACGAGAGCAAGGGTCATGCCGATCCCGGCGGCGGTGAACCCGTAGTGCCAGCCAAGCTCTTCGCCAAGCGTGCCGCAGATCAATGGCGCAAGGAATGCGCCGAGATTGATGCCGACGTAAAAGATCGAAAAGGCACGGTCTCTGCGCCGATCGCCAGGCGGGTACAGGGAGCCAACCTGGGTCGATATGTTCGGCTTGAATGCACCATTACCCAAGATGAGAAATATTAGCGCGATCAGGAAGAGTCGTTCGAACGCCATCATGAAATGGCCAATAGCCATGAGCGTGGCGCCGATGATCACTGTCCGGCGTTGACCCAGTACCCGGTCAGCGAGCAATCCACCGAGGATTGGCGTCAAATAGACCAGCCCCGTGTAGAAGCCGTAGATCTGCGAGGCGAGGGGTTGGGGCGCGAGCGGGCCGAACACGAGTTCCAGCACACCTTGAAATGACGCAAGGCTAATCACGGCCCCTTCGCGCGGCGAGGCAAACAGATACTTGACCATGTAGAGAACGAGCAGCGCCCGCATGCCGTAGTAGGAGAACCGTTCCCACATCTCGGTTGAGAACAGATATGCAAGCGCCCGTGGATGACCGAAAATTTCCTCGCTCGCGCCATGGTTGTATCGACGGAAACCGCGTATTGTCGTCATGACCGGAGTCTTAGGTGACGGCTGGGTGCATCAAACAGTAGCAGATCCCGGCGAAAGCGTTTTCCTGCCGGCGTCGCCAGTGTACGCTTTTGCCATCGCGGCCGGGGAGGGAAGGCCGCAAACGGAGATAAGAAAACATGGCGAGGATTCGCAGGCGCCTATTGTGCGCATTGTTAGTGTTTCTCGCATATGCGGGAAATGCGAATGCTCAATCTGACTATCCGAACAAGCCGATCCATTTCATTGTTGGCTTTGCAGCCGGTGGCGGCAATGACTTGTTCGCTCGCCTCGTGGTGCAAAAGTTTCAGGAGAGTACCGGCGCCACGACCGTGATCGAAAACCGCGTGGGCGCGGGGGGCCGGATCGCCGCCGAATTCGTCGCCCGACAAGCGCCCGATGGATACACGGTTCTCGTGGGCGCCACGGGACAAATGTCGATTGCCACCGCGATCTTTTCCGACCTCGGCTATCATGCAAGCAACAGTTTTGTTCCGTTGAACATGATCGCCTCGTTCCCGCTTGTGCTTGTTGTTCCAGCGGACCACTCGGCGAAGGACCTGAAAGACCTTATCGCCTGGGCAAAAGCCAATCCGGAAAAGTCAAACTATGGCACGTCATCGCCCGCCTTCACCATTGCAAGCGAGCTGCTCAAGCTCAAAAGCGGGATGCCTGCCGTGGGAATTCCCTATAAGAGCAGCAATGAGTCGAACCTGAGCGTGGTTTCCGGGCAGAGCCTTTTCACGATCTCGGATGGTCCGCCCGTCATCCCGCTGGTCAAGGCGGGTAAGATCCGTGCTCTGGCGGTCACCGGGTCAGAGCGCTCGGCCGAGCTGCCGGACGTGCCGAGCATGGCCGAAGCCGGATTTCCGGACGTCAACACCGAGTTGTGGAGCGGATTCTTTGTTCCTGCCGGCACGCCGGCTCCGATCGTTGCCAAGCTGACGGCCGAATTCGGCAAGGCGCTTGCCAATCCTGCCGTCCAGGATGGTCTTCGCAAGATGGCCGTCAAGCCGGGAGGCCCGACCGGAGACGCATTCAAGAAACGTATAGATGAGGACATCCGAAGTTTTGCCGACGTGGTGAAAGCGGCCAACCTGACTTTCAGGTAGGTATCGTCGTTACCTGCGTTCTAAATCTTTCCGTCTTCTGACCTAAATCAATTGCCGCCGCGCCGACGGCTGCTATTCTACTTGCAGGTGGAGTGGCGAAGCGATGCGGTTGTCGGCTGTACTTGCCTTGTGTCTATCCTTCGCAATGCTCAGTGGTGCGAACGCAGAATCGGTCGAAGAATTATTTAATCAGTTCAGTCTGTTTGGAAACTGGGCGACTAATTGCAATACGCCTCCAACACCCGCTAATCCCCACGTCAGCATCACGATGCCGAGTGCAGGGCTGGTCCTCGAGGAC
>JBKPLN010000622.1:0-2136 GCA_046731635.1 Pseudomonadota bacterium
CAGGGCATGCTTGAATAGATAGATCGCATGCGGCGGCTGACCCTCGCGGAACAGGAGACCGGCTGCGACGAGAGGGTCAAGTGCTGATCCCAGCTCGTCATCCGACTTGCGCATCACGGCATTCAGAAACGCATGCGAAAACTCGCGGCCGATTGCCGCCGCGATCTGTGCCAGCTCCTTGGCCGGGCCGCCGAGCCGGTCGAGCCGCGCCATGAGCGAGGCATACAGGCTCGCGGGGACCGCCAGTGCCGGGGACGGAACCGCGGCAATCGCGCGCTCCGCGGCCGTCTCGCCCCCAGCTTCCAATACCGCCTTGGTCATCTCCTCCACGAACAAGGGGATACCGTCGCTACGCTCGATGATGTCCTTCCGAATGTTCGCCGATAGCAGCCTGTTGCCGACGATGCGGTCGACCATTGCGCCAGCCTCGTGCTCTGCCAGCCGATTTATGATGAGGGAGTTGACGTAAGGCCGTCCAACCCACGGCGCGTCGAATTCAGGCCGGAATGTCACTAGCAACAGGACCCTAAGTGTCAGAATTCGGTCTAAGAGTCGACCGAACACTTCCAAGCTGGTTGGGTCGGCCCAATGCGCATCCTCGAAGATCATCAGCACAGGCTTTTGCCGCGACAGCGTCTCCACCTGCGCGGTAAGCGCCTCTAGCGTTTTTTGCCGGCGCTGCTGCGGCGTCAGTTCGAGGGCGGGATACCGACCATCGTTGGGCAGCGAAAGCATCTCGGCAATGAGTGCGGTGTCCTGGATCGAAGTCGAAGTCTGCGCAAGCAGAGCATCGAGCTTGTCGAGTTTCTGCTGGGGCGTATCGTCGTGTAACAATCCAGCCGCACGTTCCATCTGACCGATGATCGGATAAAACGCGCTGTCGGTATGCTGGGGCGAGCAGAAATAGCGCAAACGCGTATGCGGTTCAGGCGCAAGGCTTTCTAGAAGAGCAGCTGTGAGTCGCGATTTGCCGATACCCGCTTCGCCGGAAATCAGCACCACTTGACCCTCGCCGCTCTTCGCCCGCGACCAGCGCCGCAACAGCAGCTCGGTCTCTTCTTCGCGCCCGACCAGAGCAGTCAGACCGCTCGGATGCAGTGCCTCGAAGCGGCTTTCGACCGTGCTCGCCCGCAGCGCCAACCAAGTGTGCACTGGCCCAGCGATGCCCTTAAGGTCTCTGGTGCCAAGGTCCTTTAGCTCGAAGAGATTGCCGAGAAGGCTCCGCGTACTTTCTGCAATGACCACCGTGTTCGGCTCGGCAATCTCCTGTAGACGCGCCGCAAGATTTGGTGTCTCGCCGACGATGCCGCGTTCCTGGGCTTCGCCCGACCCAGTCAGATCGCCCACAACGACCAGCCCGGTGGCGATGCCAACCCGGGTTTGCAACGAAGCCGGCGTCTTGATTGCGATCACCGCCGCAATCAACTCCAGCCCGGCACGCACCGCCCGCTCGGCATCGTCCTCGTGGGCCTCGGGGTAGCCAAAGTAGACAAGCACGCCGTCGCCCAGATACCGCGCCACGAAACCGCCGAAACGGCACACGGCTTCAGTGACACATTTCCGGTAGGCCGAGATGAGCTCTCGCAGGTCTTCCGGATCCATCCGAGCGGAGAGCGCAGTCGAACCAACGAGATCCGAGAACATCACCGTGACTTGCCGGCGCTCGGCAGTGTCCGCTGCTCGCGGTGTGGCGGGTGGCGCAGCCGCAATGGCAACCGCGGGTGTGATCGTCTCGAGGCCTTTGAGATTGGCAATCGCACGCAAAAGCTTTCGGCGATGCCCGACCGAGGTGACGCCAATCTTTTCGAGATCTTGGTCGGTCAGGTCACTCAGAATAACGAAATCAATATCATTCTCGGCAAAGCGCTGAGCGTATTGCCCGAGACCGAGCTTTTCGAGCCAGTCCGCAATTTGCTGCATCGGCGGCCCTCTACGGATTTGACGCTATCCGTTCTGGACCGGCATGTCGTGGCAGTTTACCAACGCTCGCCAAGATCGAATACCCTGGGCCCGGATATGCCTTCAGACGGCGTCCGGCAGATGTCCGCTTTGGGTCAAAAGCGGACATCTGCAGTGCATCAACCCATGTCCGCTTTACCCTCAATAGCGACACTGATTGCGTGCCCGACCTTAGCG
>JBKPLN010000623.1:0-4454 GCA_046731635.1 Pseudomonadota bacterium
GCTCGATACCGGGGCCATCAACGCAAAGCCGATCAGCGATACGAACCCAAGAGACAATGGGGGCATTTGCGCGGCATACGGCAAACCCGCGAGCATGTAACCCAATGAGCCGGCGATCGTGATCGGCACGCCGACTCCCGCAGAGGTCGCGACCGCCTGCTGCATCGGCCGTCCATAGAACGTCAGAACCGCATTAGAAACTGACCCTCCGCTTACGCCGACGAGCGAAGCAACAAGTCCGGTAAGAAAACCATAAAACCTGAGCACGGGGCCTGCAGGCAATTCGCCGGCAAGGTTGCCGCGCGTCGTGCCGATCAACATTCGAATTGCAATGAAACTTGCGAACGCAACAAACACGATTTTGAAAAGCTGCGCCGGCGCGTAATGCGCAACCACCGAACCTGTCGTGACCCCGAGCACCGCCGGCAACGCCCAGATGCGAACGATGTCCGGGATCACTGCGCCTTTTTTCTTGTGCGCAACATAGGATCGGACTGTAGTCGGTACGATGATCGCTAGGGAAGTGCCGATACACGCCTGCATGCGCACCGCTTCGGGCACGTCCAGCACGCGAAAGACCTCATACAGCACAGGTACAATGATTGCACCGCCTCCAATCCCGAAAAGCCCCGCGAGTATGCCGACCAGAATGCCGGCTCCCGCGATCCAAAGCGCGAGCAAAACGATCTCGCCGATCGGATATCCCAGCAGCATGATGACCCGAGGAAGATAAGCGGGGGGAAGTACTAGGCCGCGATGTGCGCCAAATCGGCGTCTCTGTCCAGCACCAGTGCGAGCGCATCAGCCATGACCGCTGAACCCGCTCCGGGCTTTACAGCCTGGGTCGACAGATGCCGCCGGAACGCGCGCGCACCTGGAATCGCATGGAAGAGTCCGAGTGTATGTCGCGTTATGGAGTGCAGGCGCACGCCTTTCGCCAGTTCACGCTGGATATATGGAATTAACGCCAAGGCGGCGTCCTTTGGCGACCCAAATGGTGTCGCTACTCCGAATATCCGCGGATCAACGTCGAGCAGCCGCCAGGGCTCCTGATAAGCTGCCCTCCCCATCATGACGCCGTTCAGGCCGCCAAGTTGAGCGTGTGCCTGATCCAGGGTGGCGAGGCCGCCATTCATGATGATTTCAAGGTCGGGATACGCCGCCTTAAGTCGATGGACGAGCCCATAGTCGAGCGGCGGCACGTCGCGATTTTCTCTCGGCGACAATCCTTTCAGCCAGGCCTTGCGCGCGTGCACGATCAGTGCATCGACCCCAACGGCCTCCATCGCTTCGGCGAAGTCAAACAGGGCCTCGTACGGGTTCTGATCGTCAATTCCAATGCGGCATTTGACGGTAACCGGAATTTTGATGGCAGCCTTCATGGCTGCAACGCAATCGCCGACCAGCATTGGCTCCGCCATCAGGCATGCGCCAAAACGGCCTTCCTGCACCCGGTCGGAGGGGCACCCAACATTGAGATTGATTTCGTCGTAGCCAAAATCCTCGACGATCCGCGCCGATTGCGCCAGCGCACGAGGGTCACTTCCACCGAGCTGAAGCGCCACCGGATGCTCGAACGGGTCAAAGGCGAGCAACCGCGTACGATCGCCATGCAGCACCGCGCCGGTTGTGAGCATTTCAGTGTAGATCAATGCCCGGCGCGTCAACAGCCGATGGAAAAACCGGCAATGCCGGTCGGTCCATTCCATCATCGGAGCGACACAAAAGCGCCGATCCAAGCTTTTCCGGGACTTTTCTTGTTTTTCAGTCACTTTGACTCTTTTGTTCACAGCTCAATGTCGTACCATTTCGGGCGCATTTTGTCCCTTTTTGCCGTCCGCGGCAGGACAAAGTGGTACTTTTAAATGTCCGCTTCAAATCATACGCGGACATAAGTCGCATGTCCGCTTTACCCCAGACAGCAGATATTTCATGGTGCGGTTGGAATGTCCGCTATGGGCCAATTTGCGACATCGGACCTTCGGCCGCATGGTAGACAGGGAGGCGAGCGGTATTGTACCGCGTCACGGCATACCCCGATATGAGAATGGGTTAGGCGATGCGGTTGTGGCGCACCTTGAGGTGGCTGTCTGTGGCGCTGGTGCTTTCCGCTTGCGCGGAAAACGCCAATAATCTGCAGACCCACTACCTCGATCAATTTGCCAACCCAAATCCAACCTTGACGGATTTCACAGTCTGTCACGGCTTCTACTGCGCTGAGAGAACGCCCGCCACAGTAAGCGACGACCAGTGGCGGCGGGTCAGCGCAGTCTTGAAGCCGCGCGCAAAGGATGCTCGGCAGGAGCGGCACCAAATCGCGCGCGGCGTGGCGCTGATCCAGACTATTGTCGGGCCGCAAACCGGAACAAACGCCCACCAATGGACGCATAAGAACATGTACGTCCTCCCTAATGGTGGTGACATCACGCAACTCGACTGTATCGACACGTCGGTCAACACATGGACCTACATGACACTGATGGAGCGCAGCGGACTCTTCGCCTTCCACCGGGTGGCGCCGCTTTCGTACGCTCCACTGCGCAACACTGCGGTGTTACATGAACTTAACGGCGGTTATTTCGCGATCGACGCGAGCTTGGTAGACGTCGGCGTCCCACCCCCGATAATGCCGCTCGCGACTTGGCTGGGTGCCTGGCCTCCCGATCCTGCTGCGATCGAACGCGTGGATCGAGCGGATGCGACCGTGGGCCAGCTTCGTCCTTAAATGAAAATGGAACGCGTGTTCATTGTTCGGCGGCGGCCGAGCTTGCTCGCCCTTGTCTCGTGATTGGTGAGGCACGTCCGCGGCCAACGATTGCCTGAACTTTTGAGATAACGCTGGTATGGAGGCGACCGCTCTTCTCAACATTGAGGTGATTGATGTCAGCGGCTCCATTGAGATCCACATTGGAAATCGTGCCCCTGAAACCGGGACCCTTAGTAACAAGCGTGTTGCCAGTATAGTCGTTGATGACCTGGGATACGTTGGATGGCACCACCAGATTCATCGTTGGACCGAATGTCACGACCAGAGCGACCGGAGCGCCTAAACTCTTCATTTTGTTCGCCATGAAAATTGCAGCGTCGGCTCCAAGCGAATGTCCCATGATTATGATCGGACCTTTGCCGCTTTTTTGCAGACGGGCCGCCTCGCTCGCGAGTTCTTCATAGTCCAGATGACCGTGGACTGTCGTAGTAAAGCCACGTTGAATAAGTTTCTGGTCGAGGATATCGAGCCCTGTGGAAAAAAAGCCCGCCAATCCCCTTAACAGATAGATGTGGCCGGTCGCGTTGGCATTGCCCGATGAGAACAAGAACGCAATGAAAATAACCGCAAATAGCAATGACTTGCGCAAGACCCCAGCCCCCCTCGTTCCCCCAACAGAACGAATCTATTTATTTCACTTAGTCGAAGCTAATCAATAGCGACTACATCGTTTCGATGTGTCAATTAGCTCCGTCATGCAGTTCGTGCCCATATTCTCGTCACCTCGAATGCCAGATGCTAAATTGCTTGCCACTCGGGTTAAGAAATGACTCAAGTCACATCGTGAGTACAGGCCGATGACCGTTCTCATCGCCAAGATTATTTGGGGGCTTGGATGCCTGGCCTTTTATATCATTCGTTATCCCCACCAACGCCGTGCTCGCAAGACGACAGTTGCCGACCGCCGTGATCGCGTGCGCGAAAGACTGCTGATGCTAATTTCCTACACTGGCCTATTCGTGATCCCATTGATCTATGTGCTGACGAATCAGCCAAAATTTGCCGGCTATACGTTCCATCCCACTCAAGCATGGATCGGGACAGTGGTCTTGTTAGGCGCCATGGCGCTGCTTTATCGCACGCACCGGGACCTGGGTCGTGCCTGGTCGATCACGCTCGAGATCCGTGACCAGCACAAGCTGATCACTCGCGGAATCTACGAGACACTGCGTCATCCGATGTATGCCGCTTTCTGGCTGTGGGCGATCTCGCAGGCGCTCCTGCTGCCCAATTGGATTGCGGGTTTTGCGGGTCTCGTTGGTTTTGGAATACTGTTTTTCGCGCGCGTGGGCCACGAGGAACGGATGATGCTGGAGAAGTTTGGCGACGAATATCGCGCCTACATGGCTCGTACATATCGGCTTATTCCGGGGATTTATTGACCTTTTCTTCATGCCCGAAAATCGAGCGATTTCGCGCTTGAAGTTCTCGTGGCCGAAATGCAAATAGACCGGCTGAAAGTGCGAACTGACGCGACAGGCGGGGCCGGGGAAATGAGTACAGATATTCTTCTGCTCCAAATTGGAACGGAGATTGAAGCATGCGGGCCAACCGTTCCTGCTTCTATCGATTATCGCGCGCCCAGTCTGACCACCGCGGGAAACTTGGGAACCGCTTTTTTCAATGTGGCTCGCAGTCGTGGTGATTATCCCGCGATGGCCACAAAAACGAACACGTTCTCGTACAA
>JBKPLN010000624.1:0-5130 GCA_046731635.1 Pseudomonadota bacterium
CCGCGGCTGCCGCCTCGTCGCGGTCAACCGTGATGCGCACGAGCTCGGAGCCGGCGCCCGCCAACGCGGCAACCTGCCGCGCCGTCGCCTCGACATCGGCGGTGTCGGTATTGGTCATCGATTGCACCACAATCGGCGCTCCGCCGCCGACCGTGACGCCGCCAATACTCACCGCGACAGTTTTGTGGCGCCCCGGCAATGCGGTGCTCCTGTATGGAAAAAGTTCCGGCCTCGACGCACCGGAGTTTAGCGAGTTCCCGGGGCTAGTGGGAATCCTGTTCCTGGGCTGCCTCTGCGGTATTGCTGCCCGGTTGAACAGCATTGGCAGTTTGCTCGAAGCGCTCCGCCAGGCGGCGCAGTTCCTCGGCCAGGAAGGGATCGGGAGATCTCGCGGCGCGCCGGCGGCAGTATGAGCTTTCGCTCAGGAGGAATTGTCTTGCGGTCATTGACGTTTTTTCTTTGGCCGGTGGACCGCCTACAAACGCCGTTCGGCGGGCTTGGTTCCATGGCGCTCAGGTCGCAAGAATCTGTACTGGAAGCCTTACCGCACGATTTGTTGAAGCAAGGCGTGGAGCTTTGCCGCTTCTATCGGCTTCTGCAGTACCGGCGCGTGGGAAAATGCCGAAACAATACTGTCGGGCCCGTAGCCGGTGACAAATGCAAATGGGATGTTTCGGGTGGCGAGAATGTCGGCGACAGCGTAGGTTTTCTCACCGCCCAGATTTACATCCAATATGCCCGCCTGCAGATTGTTGGTTTTGGCGGCGAGTATTGCGTCACTGAAGCGGCTATACGGCCCGTCGACCTTGTGACCGAAAGCCGACAGCATATCGGCCAGCATCATCGACACGAGTGGTTCGTCTTCGACGAGAAGTACCCGTTTCTCATCTGGATCAATGCCTGATGCGACAGTTTGACTCGGGACGCCGTCGATCTGCCGCGGCGCGAACGGATGTCGCTTCAACAAGTCATTCCCTTCGTAAGGGACGCACAACGTGCAACGCAGGCCGCTCTCCTGCCAGTCGAAATTCACCATTCCACCGAGTTGCCGCTCGATGCCTGCGACAATCGCGCGACTGCCATAGCCTTGCCGGCTGGGAGAGCTTATTTTTGGGCCGTCATGTTCGGCCCAGACGAGCTCCACCTGGCCGGGTTTGGTGCGCCAGGTGAGTTTAACGCGTCCAGCGCCGCTCGATAGCGCTCCATATTTCCCCGCATTGGTGGCCAGCTCATGCAGCGCCAGCGCAATGGTTTGAGCGGTGGCGGGTGGGAGCAAAATAATCGGCCCTTGTGCCGAGACGCGTTCATTGCCTGCGGCGCGATAAGGCGCGAACTCTTCCTCGACCAGACGATTGAGGTCTGCACCCTCCCAGCGCGATCCCGCCAGGAGTCGGTGGGCGTTTGAAAGTGCGCCGATGCGGCCATCGAGCGCTGCGATGTATTCCTCGATGCTATCTGCCCGAGTGAGCCGCATGATCGACTGCACGACCGCAACGACATTGCGCGCACGATGATCGACCTCTTCGGCTAACAGGATTTGGCGCTCTTCGGCCAGTTTTCGCTCGGTGATGTCGGCGGTAACGCCGCTGAGCCAAATGAGGCGGCCGGTTTCGTCGAAGCTGGCCGCTGCAGTCCCGGTGCACCAACGCACTTCGCCGTTCGGCCTGAGCACGCGAAACTCGGTCTGGAATGTGTTGGTTTCCTTGGTCGCCTTGCGAAATGCCCGCACCAATAGCTCGAAATCCTGCGGGTTGATAAGCGGCTGCACGCTCCCGAGGGTGGGCACGAAAGTGCTTGGCACCCCAAAAATCTCGCATTGACCCTGATCCCAGACAGTTGTGCCTCGCGCTACGTTCCATTCCCAGCTGCCCATTTGTCCGGCAGCAAGCGCAAGGCTTCGCAGGCGCTCGCTCTGACGAAGTTGCAAGGTTGAGGCCGCCAGCTCTGCGGTGCGTTCCGCAACGCGCGCCTCCAGGCCTTTATTCAGCTGTTCAAGCTGGCGCGTCTTCCGAAAGAGCTCGACGAACACCTTCACTTTCGCGCGCAAAACCTCTGGAATAACCGGCACGGGAACGTAGTCGACTGCCCCCATCTCGTAGCCGCGCAAGCGGTCGACGTCGGTCAACAAGATGGCGGAAATAAAAATTAATGCAGTTTTCTCGAAGCGCGGATGATTGCGGATCATCGCAGCCAGCTGGAAACCGTCGATATCAGGCATGTAAACGTCGATGAGAACAACGGCCACGTCGTGCTTCAACAGCAGCTCGAGCGCTTCTGTCGCATTGTTCGCGCTCAACAGATTTTCGCCGACGTCCTCAAGGATCGTCCGATAGGTCAGCAGTTTTGCCGGCTGATCGTCGACAAGAAGGATGTTTACCTTTTCGTTCAACATGGCTTCTGAACTCAGCGATGCAGCCAGCTGCGCAGGACAGACAGCAACTGTTCGGTGTTAACCGGCTTTGCCAGGTAGTCCGATGCGCCCGCCTCGAGGCATTTCTCGCGGTCTCCCTTCATCGCCTTCGCGGTGAGCGCGACGATTGGCAACCGCCGGAAATTTCCGTTCTTTCTGATCTGTTCCATCGTCTGATAGCCGTCCATTTCGGGCATCATGATGTCCATGAGGACGATGGCAATGCCATTGTTGGAGTCGAGCAGCTGAATTGCCTCGTTGCCTGTGGTGGCGGTGAGGACCCTCATGCCGCGCCGTTCCAGCACGCTGCTGAGCGCAAAGATATTGCGCGCATCATCGTCGACCAGCAGCACGGTGCGACCGACCAGATCTTCGTCAGAGGTCGTGAGTCTCTCCAGCATCCGCTGTTTCTCTGCAGGCAGCTCGGTTACTACCCGATGCAGGAAGAGGGCGGTCTCATCGAGCAGACGCTCGGGCGATTCAACTCCTTTGACCACAATGCTGCGCGCCATTGTGTGGAGACGGGCGTCTTCCTCGGCGCTCAATTCACGCCCTGTGAAAACCACAACAGGGACCTCCGACAACACCTTATCGTGGCTCAGTTCTTCCAGGACTTCGAAACCGGACATGTCAGGCAGTCGAAGATCCAGCACGACACAGTCAGCCGGTTGTCGGCGCAGCGAATCGAGCGCGTCGCGACCTGTCCCTGCGGTCTCGATTTCGACGTCGTCGTAGCCAAGTAGTTCCGAGATACTCATTTGCTCAGCGACATTGTCCTCGACAACGAGGAGCCGCTTGCGACGCGGCGTCGCGTATTCCTTGATCCGGCGTAGCGCGGCCTCAACCCCCTCGGTCGTCGCCGGTTTGGTGACGAAGGAGAATGCGCCGCGGGCCAGCCCATGATGCTTGTCCTCATCGAGCGTGATGATTTGCACCGGGATATGCCGCGTCAGCGGATTTTGCTTGAGCTGAGTCAGCACGCTCCAGCCCAGCATGTCGGGCAGGAAGATGTCCAAAGACACCGCTGTCGGCTGATATTGCTTCGCGAGTTCGAGTGCTTCGGCGCCGCGCATCGCCACAAGAACTTTGAACCCTTTATCGCGAGCGAGATCGATGAGCACGCGGCAGTAATGGGGATCATCTTCCACAATCAGCAGAATCGAGTCGCCGGGTTGAATTTCGTGGCGATCGTCTGGAATCTGTTCGATCGGCCGTTCTGGAAGAATAGGCGCGCTTGGCATTTGCGCCACCGCAATGCCCGGCATGCTTGCCGGTCGGGTGGCGACGGATGGTCCGGCGTAGGTGACCGGCAGATAAAGGGTGAAAGTGCTGCCGACCGTTGGCGAACTGCGCAATTGGATCTCGCCACCGAGGAGATTTGACAATTCGCGGCTGATCGCAAGGCCAAGCCCCGTGCCGCCGTATTTTCGGCTGGTGCTGGCATCCGCCTGCTGGAATGCCTCGAAGATAATCTTTTGTTTTTCGGCTGGGATACCAATGCCGGTATCAGCGACCTCGAACGATACTACGTTCTGCGCCTGGCTCAGGATTGGGTGTGTCGAAGACCAGCCGGTAGGCGCAAGCGACACCTTGAGTTGAACCCCACCGCGGTCGGTGAATTTGAAAGCGTTTGACAGGAGGTTCTTGAGAACCTGCTGCAGACGCTTGGAGTCGGTCGTGAGGCTGCGCCCAAGTGCGGGATCGAGTTCGACGTTAAAGGACAATTGCTTGGTTTCCGCCTCGTGACGGAAGGGACGGGCGACGGCGTCGAGCAGGTTGGAGAAGAAGATTTCCTCCGCCTCGACGGTGACCGTTCCGGACTCGATCTTGGAAAGATCGAGGATGTCGCTGATGAGGTTGAGCAAGTCTGTTCCGGCGCCGTGAATGGTACGGGCGAATTCGGTCTGCTTGCTGGTAAGATTACCATCAGGATTGTCGGCGAGTTGCTGCCCCAGAATAAGGATGCTGTTAAGCGGGGTGCGCAGCTCATGCGACATATTGGCCAGGAATTCCGACTTGTATTTGGAAGTTAGCGCGAGCTCGGCCGCCTTCTCTTCGAGCGCGCGACGCGCCTGCTCGATTTCCTGGTTCTTCCTTTCAACTTCGACGTTGCGCTCAGCGAGCTGTTGGGCTTTCTGCTCAAGTTGCTCGTTCGTTTGCTGCAATTCGCGTTGCTGCGTCTGCAATTCAGCGGCGAGTTGCTGCGATTGCTTGAGCAGACCTTCGGTCTGCATCGTGGCCTCGATCGAATTGAGCACGATGCCGATGCTCGCGGTTAACTGCTCGAGGAACATCGTCTGCAACGCAGTGAATTGGCTCACGGAAGCGAGTTCGATCACCGCCTTGACCTGATTTTCGAACAGGATGGGCAAGACAATGATGTTGCTCGGCACCACCTTGAACAATGCGGAGCCGATCGGAACGGCGCGCTTTGGCATATCGGTGATGAGCATGCGCCGTTTGTCGGCGGCGCATTGTCCTATGAGGCCTTCGCCGATGCGCAGCCGGTGCGGGTGGCCGTTGACGCTATCATCCGCATAGGCTGACAGCAGCCGTAGCGTGTGAAGTTCTTCACTTTCGACCTGGTAAATAACGCCTTGCTGCGCATTCACGAGCGGAGTCAGTTCGCTCAGCAACAGGCGACCGACCGTCGCGAGATCGCGCTGGCCCTGCAACATGTTGGTGAACTTGGCAAGGTTGGTCTTCAGCCAGTCCTGCTC
>JBKPLN010000625.1:0-8505 GCA_046731635.1 Pseudomonadota bacterium
GAGGAACTGATCGACGATCTCAAGGACGATTACACGATCGCGATTGTTACACACAACATGCAGCAGGCTGCGCGAGTCTCCGACTTCACCGCGTTCATGTATCTCGGTGAGCTCGTCGAATTCGGTGAAACGACCCGTATCTTCACAACTCCGAGCGATCGCCGCACACAGGATTACATCACTGGCCGCTTCGGCTAGCCCAGAACTCGAAAGATTGCACAATGACCGACCACACGATGAAAGCGTTCGATACCGACCTGCAGGATCTCGCGCGCATGGTCGCCGAAATGGGCGGTCTGGCGGAGAAGCAAGTCGCGGAATCGGTTGACGCGCTGGCCAAGCGTGATACTGCCCTTGCTCAACGCGTTTCGACCTCGGACGCGAATATCGATGCGCTGCAACGCGAGATCGAGGAGCGAGCGGTGCTCACCATCGCCAGACGCCAGCCAATGGCGGTCGATCTGCGTGAGGTCGTCGGTGCCTTGCGGCTTGCGAACGATCTCGAACGTATCGGCGATCTCGCCAAGAATATCGCAAAGCGCGTGATGGCGCTCAACGGCGAATTTCCGCCGCCCAAGCTTATCCGCGGCGTCGAGCACATGACCGGTCTTGTGCTACAGCAAATGAAGCTGGTGCTGGATGCATATGGCCGCCGCGATGACAGCAAGGCCATGGCCGTGTGGCGAGGCGACGAGCACATCGATGCGGTCTGCACTTCGGTGTTCCGCGAACTGCTTACCTATATGATGGAGGATCCGCGGAATATCACGTTCTGCATCCATTTGATGTTCTGCGCCAAGAACATCGAACGCATGGGCGACCATGCGACGAACATTGCGGAAACTGTGCATTACATTATCGAAGGACATCCGATAGTCGATCAGCGGCCAAAGGGCGACACCACGACCATCGCTGCGTTGCGCACCGCCGGCTAGCAACAACGGATCTCTGCATGAACGCGCGAATTCTGATTGTCGAAGACGAAGAGCCGCTCACCATGCTGCTCCGCTACAACCTTGAGGCGGAGGGCTACGAGGTTGAAACCTCGGCGCGCGGCGACGAAGCCGACACCCGGCTGAAAGAAACCACGCCCGATCTGGTGGTGCTGGACTGGATGCTGCCTGGCCTTTCCGGCATCGAATTGTGCCGCCGCCTGCGCGCGCGCCCGGAGACCCGACAACTGCCGGTGATCATGTTGACGGCGCGTGGCGAGGAGAGCGAGAAAGTGCGCGGGCTCGCCACCGGCGCCGATGATTATATCGTGAAGCCGTTCTCGGTCCCGGAACTGCTGGCGCGTGTGCGTGCGCTGTTGCGCCGCGCCAATCCGGAACGCGTAGCAACCGTGCTCAGCATTGGCGATCTGGAACTGGACCGGGAAAAGAAACGGGTATCGCGCAACGGACGCCCGATCGATCTCGGACCCACCGAATATCGCCTGCTGGAATTCTTGATGGAGCGGCCCGGCCGAGTGTTCTCGCGGGAGCAACTGCTCGATGGGGTCTGGGGCTCCGATATCTACATCGACGAACGAACCGTCGATGTCCATATCGGTCGTCTGCGCAAGGCAATCAATCGCGGCCATATGGCTGACCCCATCCGCACCGTACGTGGGGCGGGCTATGCACTCGACGACCGTTTCGGCCGCGTGAACTGAGGTTTCCAGCCTCACCGCCCGCTGATATCGCCGCAATTTCGATAAATGCGGGGCTATCGCATCTCTTTCTGCTGCCCACCGTTCTGATATGTTTTAAGCCATAATTCGGCTTGTTGTCGGCAACGGGGGTGGTTGCGTGCGGCGACGTGACTGCATCAAAGCGATTGCTGCAGGTTTCGCCTGGCCCGGTACTTCATGGGGGCACGGTGACCGCGCCCGCGCCATTCGTGCTGGCGAGGTGGCCGGATGACCGATCGCGCGGAACAAGCGCCCGTGGGATCGTACCCGGCAGCGGAGCCGCGGAAACTTCACGGCCGCATGTTTCTGAAAAAGTTGCGCAGCCATTTATTCCTGAAATACACCGGTCTTTTCGTCTCGGTGGTTTGCCTTGCGTTGCTGACCAACGGCATCTTCGAAATCTGGGGCTCCTATCGCGAAAACAAGGAAGCGCTGATCCGGATTCAGCATGAACAGGCGGAAGCGGCGGCCGCGAAGATAGGGCAGTTCATCAAGGAAATCGAAAGCCAGGTGGGCTGGACAACGCAATTGCTCTGGTCCGCCGCCACGACAGAGCAGCGCCGGTTCGATGCGTTGCGCCTGTTGCGGCAGGTTCCGGCGATCACCGAGCTTTCGCAGGTGGACGCAAGCGGCAAGGAGCAATTGCGCGTGTCGCGCCTGGCGATGGATGTTGTCGGTAGCGGCATCGATCTATCGAAAGAGCCCAAATTCACCGAAGCGGTGAAGAACAAGATCTACTATGGCCCGGTCTACTTCCGTCGCGAATCCGAGCCGTACATGACTCTGTCGCTCGCCGGCACGCGGCGCGATGCCGGCGTCAGCATCGCGGAAGTCAATCTCAAGCTGATCTGGGACGTCGTCTCGAAGATCAAGGTAGGCGAGCGCGGCCAGGCCTATGTGGTCGACGCGCAAGGGCGCCTGATCTCGCATCCGGATATCAGTCTGGTTCTACGCAACACTGACATGACGCGTCTCGCGCAGGTGCAGGCTGCACAGCGCCTTGAGAAGGGCGGCTCACCTGAGGACATCGAAACCGCCACCGACATCCAGGGCCGGAAAGTGCTGACGGCCTTTGCGCCGGTCGCGCCACTGGGCTGGACCGTGTTTGTCGAATTGCCGGTGGACGAGGCCTATCAGCCGCTCATAGCCTCGATACAGCGCACCGCCCTGGTTCTCATTGGCGCGCTGTGTCTCGCTGCGCTTGCAGGGATATTCCTCGCGCGCAGGATGGTGGTGCCGATCCAGGCCTTGCGGACCGGCGCTGCGCGGCTCGGCGGCGGCGATCTCTCGCAGCGCATTTCGATCAAGTCCGGCGACGAATTGGAGGCGCTCGCCGACCAGTTCAACGAAATGGCCGGCCGGTTGCAGGATTCCTACGCAGACCTGGAAAAAAAGGTCGAGGTACGCACCCGCGAGCTTCGCGAGGCACTGCAGCAACAGACCGCGACGTCTGAAGTCCTGAAGGTCATCTCAAGTTCACCGAACGACCTTCAGCCCATATTCAGAACGATTGGAGAGCGAGCAGAGAAACTGTGCGGTGCCGAGATCAGTGTCATCTCTATGGTCGACGGGGACCTGATCCGCCTCGTTTCGGTAAACGGCGTGACGGAGGAAGGTGTCGAGGCTGTCCGACGTGTGTACCCGATGCCGCGCGATGCTGAAACGGTGACGGCGCGAGCAATACGGACCGCCGCAATTTGCGAAGTCCCGGACGTGCTGGACGATTCCTTGTACCAAAACAAGGATACCGCCCGAGCAAGCGGATACCGCGCGTGTCTAGGCGTTCCGATGATACGGGAGGGAAGCGTCATCGGAGCGATTTTCGTCGCGCGGAAACAGCCGGGACATTTTGCTGAAGCGCAGGTTCAGCTCCTCAAGACATTCGCTGACCAGGCGGTCATCGCAATTGAAAATGTGCGGCTTTTCAATGAGACCAACGAGGCACTCGAGCAGCAGACGGCGACGGCCGACGTGCTCAAGATCATCAGCAGCTCGCCGGGCCACCTCGAGCCGGTCTTTAACGCCATGTTGGCCAATGCGACCCGCATCTGCGAAGCCACCTATGGCAACCTTTTCCTGCGTGACGGACCCATTGTCAGAGCCGTCGCAGTCCACAGCAAGGAAAGCTACGCCGATTCGTGGCGAAAAAATCCCGAGCTCGATTTGCGCGACCACCCGCACATCCCGCTTAGCCGGCTCGTCAGGGACCGGCAGGTTATTCATATGCCTGACCTGCGGACCGATGAGGCCTACCTCGCGAGAGATCCCCGCATTGTTGCTCTGGTCGAAGTCGGTGGAGCGCGGGCTTTTGTGACGGTGCCGATGTTGAAGGAGGGCGAGATTATCGGAGCGATAAACCTTTATCGCCAGGACGTCCGGTCGTTTACCGACAAGCAGATCGAACTGGTGCAGAATTTTGCTGCCCAGGCCGTCATCGCGATCGAAAACACGCGGCTGCTGAGTGAGCTAAGGGAGACGCTGCAACAGCAGACCGCCACTGCTGACGTGCTCAAGGTGATCAGCCGCTCGACGTTCGACCTTCAGACCGTGCTGCAGGCATTGGTGGAGGCGGCCGCCCGACTGTGCGAGGCCGACCAGGGGACGATCGCCCGCGAACAGGGCGGAGCATTTGTCCGCGCCGCAAGCTACGGCTTTTCGGAGGAATTCCAGGAACTTGTGAAGGATTTGCCGGTCAGACCGGAGCGCGGCTCGGCGACCGGACGAGCCCTGCTTGAGGGCAAGGTCGTTCATATTCCGGACGTCACGACGGATCCCGACTACACGTTTGTGGAGGGGCAGAAATTCGGCGATTTTCGCACCATTCTCAGCGTTCCCATGTTGCGTGAGGGAACGCCGATCGGTGTGCTGGCCTTGACGCGCCACGCAGTCAATCCTTTCACCGACAAACAGATCGAGTTGGTTACGACGTTTGCCGACCAGGCGGCGATCGCCATCGAAAATGTTCGCCTGTTTGAGAGCGTCGAGGAGCGCACGCGTGAACTTGGCCGATCGCTTGAAGAGCTGCGCACCGCGCAGGATCGACTGGTTCAGACCGAGAAGCTGGCTTCGCTAGGACAGCTCACCGCCGGAATTGCCCATGAAATCAAAAACCCGCTTAACTTCGTCAATAATTTCTCCTCGGTTTCGGTCGAACTGATCGACGAGCTGCGACAGGCCCTTGCAGGAGCCAAGCTCGGCGACAAGCTGCAGAGCGAAATCGGCGAGATTGCCGACATGCTGCAGGGCAATCTCGACAAGGTCGTACAGCACGGCAAGCGTGCCGATTCCATCGTGAAGAACATGCTCCTGCATTCGCGCAGTGGCTCGGGCGAGCATCGTCCTGTCGACATCAACGCTGTCGTGGAAGAAAGCCTCAATCTCGCCTATCACGGCGCTAGAGCCGAGAAGCAGGGGTTCAACATAACCCTGAATCGGTCGTTCGATCCGGCTGCGGGTGAGGTCGACCTTTTCCCCCAGGAAATCACGCGGGTCCTGCTGAACGTGATTTCAAACGGCTTCTATGCGGCAACAAAACGCAAGGACCAGGGTGGCGACAACGGCTTTGAGCCGACGCTCGCCGCGTCCACCAGGAATCTTGGCGACCGCGTCGAGATCCGCATCCGGGACAATGGCACCGGCATTCCGCCCGAGGTGAAGGACAAGATGTTCAACCCGTTCTTCACAACAAAGCCGGCCGGAGAGGGGACGGGGCTTGGCCTCTCCATCAGCCACGATATCATCGTCAAGCAGCACGCCGGCTCGATCGAAGTGGATACGAAGCCCGGCGAATTTACGGAATTCAGGATCATTCTCCCCCGAACCGCGGCGTCCCTAAGCAAATCAGGAGCACGAGCGTGACCGTCCTTATTCTCGTGGTCGACGACGAACCCGACGTCGAAATGCTGTTTCGCCAGCAATTCCGGCGCGACCTTCGCGTGGGCCGCTTCACCATGGAATTTGCCCAGTCGGCTCACGCAGCCCTGCAGTGCATAACCGATGCCAGGACCGCGTCGTTGATATTGATCCTGTCGGACATCAACATGCCGGGAATGACGGGACTCGAACTATTGCCGAAAGCCAAGGCGGCGCGACCTGACGTTCCGGTAATCATGATTACCGCGTACGGCGACGCCGAGACGAAGCGCAAGGCTTTGGAGGTCGGGGCCGAGGGGCTTTTTACAAAGCCAATAGACTTTGTGATGCTTCGCAACGAAATCGACACACGCGTCTCAGGGGCCGCATGATCTGTGGGGCGTGAGTTGCTCTCTTACGCAACCGCAAACTTCAGCTTCATCTCAGTACCGCGAAAACGCTCGGCCTCACGATACCGTCGCAGCTGCTCGGACTTGCCGACCGACTGATCGAATGATGATATGTTGGCGGTGCGTTTATGCGCTGATGCGGATCGAGGCAGAGGAGAGTGGTAATGGCCGACAGTAAAAAGAAGCGCGGAAAATCGGATCGCTCAAGACTCTCGGGAAAAGAGCCGTATGAAGTTTATTACGTAGCAAGAAAGTACGGTGTGAGCGCAGATGCCGTTCGCAAGGTTATCAAGCGGGTCGGCAATACCCGAAAGAAGGTCTACGCGGCGCTTGAGAAGATGTAATTGCGTTACTGGGTTGCCGGCCTGACAGCGCGATCCCTCGCCATTGCTTCGCGTTGCCTCGCAAGGTTGCGTGCCGTCAGTTTTTGAATGGTCTCTTGTCCCTTCGGCGATCGCTCATCGGCTGATAAGCGACGCGGCAGTGATAGGAGCAATACGGCAATTCGTTCGCTGTTTCGCCGCCGCAGAAGAAAAAGTCCCCGCTGCCCGGATCACCGACCGGCCAACGGCAGGTCTTCTCCGTCAACTGCAGCAGGGTCTTGCGCTGCTCAACCGGTATTTCAATCAGCTCCGGTTCCGGCTCGTGGTCGTAGTCATACGCAAGCGCCGTATTGCCGCGCATGGACGGTCTTGGAACGCGCATCATATGGCCGGAAGCCCGGGCCTTGCGTGGCCGTGGCGCTGCCGAGGAGGGGCTTTTGGCACGTCCCGAAAGTCCCAAGCGGTGAACCTTCCCGATGACCGCATTACGGGTGATCCCCCCGAGTTCGGCCGCGATTTGGCTCGCGGACAATCCGTCTGCCCATAGTTTTTTTAGGAGCTCAACCCTCTCGTCCGTCCAGCCCATTGCATTTTCTCCTCAGGCTTCAAGGCCTTGGATGGAATCCAACCCCGTCGTCGGACGCCCGATAAAGGCGCCAGACGCAAACGCGTCAGGGATGGACTGAAATCTCTCGATAGCACGAGATGTCGTACTATCTGCCCAAGAAGCTACAATAGGCAGTGACTCTCCTGCAAGCTGTTGCAAGCCTCCTTGACTGGCTACTAACAGGTTTTCCTTTAGAATCCGGCCCTGCGGCACAATTGAGTCGGATCGCTCACGCTGTGTTGACAGGGTGGGGCCGGCAATAGAATGAAAAAAGTGCCGCCCGGCGAGGCGGCACATTTCTTTTCGGGCCTGCGCATGACCCCGAAAAGCCCGGTTTTCGGCAAAGTCATGCGCAGGCGAAATGGACTATGGAAGACGCTGGTCGTGAGCTCTCATCTATTGCCAACGTATGCGCGGGTCGATCTCGCTTTCGAGCGGGGCGAAGGCGCTTGGCTATTCACGGCTGACGGCGAGCGCTATCTCGATTTTACGTCAGGTGTTGCCGTCAATGCGCTTGGGCACGCCCATCCGCGACTGGTCCAGGCCTTGACCGACCAGGCGCAGAAGGTCTGGCACGTCTCCAACCTTTATCGAATACCCGAAGGCGAAAAGCTGGCGGACAGGCTGTGTGCGGCGAGCTTCGCCGATACGGTGTTTTTCCAGAACTCAGGCGCCGAAGCCCTGGAATGCGCGATAAAGATCGCTCGCAAATACCAATCGGCTTCAGGCAAACCCGAGCGCTACCGCATCGTTACCTTCGAAGGCGCCTTCCACGGCCGCACACTGACGACGATCGCTGCCACCGGTAACAAGAAGTATCTTGAAGGCTTCGGGCCGCCGGTCGACGGTTTTGACCAGGTGCCGTTCGGCGACCTCGACGCAGTCAAACGCGCAATTGGTCCCGCTACGGCGGCCATACTCATTGAGCCGATACAGGGCGAAGGCGGAGTGCGCGTCGCGACGCCAACCTTCCTGCGCGCGTTGCGAAAGCTTTGCGACCAGCACGGCCTGCTGCTGATGTTTGATGAGGTTCAAACAGGCATCGCCAGGACCGGCGAGATGTTTGCCTACGAGCGCAGCGGCGTGAAACCGGACGTCATGGCGCTCGCAAAGGCACTCGGCGGCGGCTTTCCGATCGGCGCCTGCCTTGCAACCGCGGAAGCCTCAAAAGGTATGACCGTCGGCACGCACGGCTCGACCTTTGGCGGCAATCCGCTGGCCATGGCCGTCGGCAATGCGGTCCTCGACGTGGTGATGGCTCCCGGTTTTCTTGAACGCATGCGCAAGAATGCCTTGCTGCTCAAGCAGCGGCTGGCCGAGCTCAAGGATCGCCATTCGTTGGTCATCGCCGAAGTGCGCGGCGAAGGCCTGTTGATCGGCCTGCGCATGATTCCGCAGGCGTCGGAGATGGTGGACCAGTTGCGCGCCGAGAAAATGATTACGGTTGCCGCGGGCGACAACGTGGTTCGGCTGCTGCCGCCGCTCATTATTGGCGAGAAGGAGATCACGCAGGCGGTGGGATGCATCGATCGCGCCTGTGCAAAGCTTGCTCAGACGCATGCGCGCGCGGCCAAGGTGGCGTCATGAGCACGAACGGCGTCAGGCATTTTCTCGATCTGATCGATATCCCCAAGCCGATCC
>JBKPLN010000626.1:0-3043 GCA_046731635.1 Pseudomonadota bacterium
GGCCTGGGTGGCGCTGATTTGACGCAGTAGTCTGGCTGCTGCCGGCTTGCGTTGGTAAACAAAGTGCCGGAACTCACTTGTGGACGAGGGCCACGTTTCGGCGCAAAGATCGAAACGAAGCATTAATCTCGCTGATACCGCAATGCTGCAGATTGTAATTTTGCTTGGCTGGGTGGTCGCCTTGGGCTTGGTGGTTTTTCTCGCCACCGAGTCGCTGCGGCATCGACGATGGGGCCGGCTAAGGAGAAAGCGGGCACGTCGCAAACTATTGAGATTCAAACGGCATCACCACTTTGATCCGAAACGCGGCCGTTGGGTCCGAAAAGATGACGGGTCCGCTGTTGTCGATCAAGCCGGTGATGATCGACGGCTGGTTCTTATCCTGGTTGGATGCTTGCTGCTTATTGTCTGGGAAGGCTATTGGATTTCGGAAATCGTCGAACGATTTTCCAGGGCCACCCACCCATTGCAATTACCCTACGGCTTTCTTTTGCTCATGTTGGTTGGCGTGCCGCTGGCCGTCTATCTGTATGTTCGTCGGAGATTGCGCCGGTCGGCGCGGATTCCGATTTGAAAGCGTCGGGTAGAGAAGCAGCCCGATCGGACGGCCTTGGTTCACATCCCTGACAGCCCGCCCTAAAAGGATGCGTCGCTGACGGCTCCCGACGACACTCCCTTGTTATTTTTGCTGTTTTAGGCATCCTCAAAAAGGGTGCATGTGGGTGCAGGTCGACGTCGTGCAGCTATTTACCACCGCCGAGGCAGCCGCCTATCTCCGTCTCAAGGAGCGGAAGATCTATGAAATGGTGGCCGAGGGAACAGTCCCTTGCACGAAAATCACCGGGCGCTGGCTATTTCCAAAAGCCGAACTCGACCACTGGCTCGCCGCCAGCGTTTCGCGACCGACGGGAACGACGCGACCCGAGCCGGCGCCGATCGTCAGCGGAAGTCATGACCCGCTGCTCGAATGGTCCCTGCGCGAGAGCGGCTCGGGTCTGGCGACGTTGGCGGTTGGCAGCGAGGCAGGATTTTCTCGTTTCGCCGCCGGCGAGACGCTTGCTGCCGCAATCCACTTCCACGTCCTTGACGATGTAAAAGCCGACCCAAACGTCGATGCAGTGAAAAGCCGCGGCGGATTGCAGGATGCGGTGGTGATCGCCTTTTGTCGGCGCGAACAGGGCCTGCTCGTTGCGCCAGCAAATCCATTGAATCTCGCTTCGATTAAAGACGTAAGCAGGGTACGTGCGCGTCTGGCTATGCGGCCGAAGGGCGCCGGCGCGCAATTACTGCTGTTGGCTCTGATGCATCGGGCCAAGATCTCATTCGATCAACTCGTCGCGGTCGATCCTGCCTGCCCGACAGGCCCTGATATCGCGCAGGCAATTCGCGCCGGACGTGCCGATACGGGAATCGCAACGCGCGGAGTTGCCAGTGCTGCGGGCCTTGATTTCGTGCCCATCGTTTGGGAGCCGTTCGATCTGGTCATGCGCCAGCGCGATTATTTTCAGCCACCAATGCAATCGCTGGTCAACTTCATGCATTCGGAAGCGTTCAGAACGCGCGCCCGCGAACTGGGCGGCTACGACCTCAGCGTTGCAGGCACAGTACGGTTTGTAAATTGATGACCGACACGCAGGTTTGGCCGACGGAACTGCGCCTGCACAAGGATCGCAAAACCTTGACGGTTACATTCGATGGAGGTGAGAAGTTCGATCTGCCTTCCGAATATCTGCGGGTGAAAAGCCCAAGCGCGGAAGTGCAAGGGCCTTCGGCCGAGGAACGGAAGACGGTGCCCGGAAAGCGCGATGTCGAGATTATCGAGGTGTTGCCGGTCGGCAATTACGCGGTCCGGCTCGTGTTCGACGATCTTCATTCGACCGGGATCTTCGACTGGAATTATCTGCTCGATCTCGGGCGCAATCATACAGCCTATTGGCAGGATTACCTTGACGAGCTTGCGGCTAAAAATCTGACTCGCGATCCGCCGGCTCGGCGCAAATAAAGGCCGGGGCGCACATGCTCACACTGCGCCAAATCGAAGTCATTCGCGCGATCATGGTGACCGGCACCGTTGGCGGCGCCGCAAGGCTCCTGAATGTTTCGTCGCCCGGCGTCAGTCGCGTGATGAAGCACGCCGAGACATCCGTCGGCGTCAAGCTATTCAGCCGCAGAGGGGGCCGCTACAGCCCGACCCCCCAGGCCAACGCCATCTTCAGCCAAATCAATGGTGTCTATGACAAGGTTGAAGACCTGCAATTTGTTATCTCGCGGATCAAGCGCGGCGCCAATACCGAGCTCAAGATCGGCTCGGTGCCAAGCATTGCAAACGTCATGGTGCCCCGCGCCATTGCCGACCTGCGCAAAGCATTGCCTAATCTGCTGATCGAGGTCGACATCCTGAAGATCGAGGACGCCATCGACTACCTTTTGCTTGGCAAAGGCGAACTGGTGGCGTTGAGCTGCAAGCTTGATCACGCGTTGCTCGCGATCGAGCCGCTGGCGCGGGGGCGACTCAAATGCATCGTGCCGGACGGCCATCCGCTGGCCCGCCGCGCGCGTTTAACCGCGGATGAGATC
Source organism: Pseudomonadota bacterium (assembly GCA_046731635.1). Lineage (GTDB taxonomy): Bacteria > Pseudomonadota > Alphaproteobacteria > Rhizobiales > Xanthobacteraceae > Pseudolabrys. Next base: position 2,578 of record JBKPLN010000626.1, read on the forward strand.
GTGAAATATCCATTGATTGGCGTAGACCCGAACGACCCTTATGGGCGGATCATGGCCGGACTGTTCGCCAGTCACGACCTGCATTACGAAGTGACGATCCGCGCCCGTTTTGGATCGACAGTTTGCGCCCTGGTGTCGCACGGGCTCGGCATTGCAATTGTTGACGAGTTCACCCTGGCTGCCGACCAGTGGCCGCGGCTGCGGGCCCTCGATATCGTCGAACCGACCGTGTTCCAGACCTTTATCGCGCACCGTAAGGATGTCTCCCTGTCGAGCCATGCCGCGCGTTTTGTCGCGGCTTTGCGCGGTGAAATGGAAGCCGTGACGCGGCAGCGCAGCCCTCGCAAAAAATAACAAACATGTTAGTTTTAAAGCCATTGCCGCTCAAAGGGTTTTGACGCGTTTTGCGCTTATTTATCAAGCAAAACCGGCCCTAACCACGCTTGGTTTACGGGGGGCCCACGGG
>JBKPLN010000627.1:0-3820 GCA_046731635.1 Pseudomonadota bacterium
CGCTCATCCCGCCCTGATCCTGTTCCTGATCATTATGTTCGGCGCAGCCGGCTTGCTGTCTTACCGCAGCCTTGGCCGCGCCGAGGATCCATCATTCACGATCAAAGTCGTGATCGTCACCGCCACGTGGCCCGGGGCTACCGCCGGCGAGATGCAGGCGCAAGTTGCCGATCCGATCGAAAAGAAGCTGCAGGAGTTGCCCTATTTCGACAAGGTGACGACCTACACCAAGCCGGCATTCACTGCGATGCAGGTCGCCTTCAAGGACTTCACGCCGGCGCGCGAGGTGCCGGAGCTTTTTTATCAACTGCGCAAGAAAGTCGCCGATATCAAGGACGATCTGCCGGCAGGCATCATCGGACCTTCAGTCAACGACGAATATGGCGACGTCGATTCAATTCTTTATATGCTTACTGCCGATGGCGCCGACTACGCCCAGATGAAGAAAGTGGCGCAGGCGCTGCGTCAGCGCCTGCTGAAGGTCAAGGATGTTACAAAGATCAATCTCTACGGCACGCAGGACGAAAAAATCTTCGTCGAGTTTTCGCATGCCAAGCTCGCCACGCTTGGCGTAACCACCGAGCAGATATTTCAATCGCTTGCCCGGCAGAACGCAGTGGTTTCGGCCGGTATCGTGGAATCATCCGCGCAGCGCGTGCCGCTGCGCGTCACCGGCGCGCTCGATGGCGCCAAGGCTGTCGCCGAAACGCCGGTCGAAGCGAACGGGCGCGTGTTTCGGCTCGGCGACATTGCGACAGTCACGCACGGTTTTGCCGACCCTCCGGAATTCGTGGTTCGTCAGAAAGACAAGCCGGCCATCGGCATTGGGGTCGTGATGGCGAAAGGCGCCAATATTCTTGACCTTGGCCCGGCCGTCAAAAGCGCCACTGCCGAATTCATGGCGGCAGTCCCGCACGGATTCAATCTTGAGCAGATCGCCGATCAGCCGGCCGTTGTCGAGCACGCGGTTGGAGAATTCGTGCATTCCTTCATAGAGGCGCTGGCCATTGTCCTGTTCGTCAGCTTCGTTGCGTTGGGGTGGCGCACCGGCATTGTCGTAGCCTTGTCGGTGCCGTTGGTGCTGGCGCTTGTGTTCGTCGTCATGAATGCCATGGGGCTCGATCTCCACCGGATTACGCTCGGTGCATTGATCATCGCCCTCGGTTTGCTGGTCGACGACGCGATCATCGCCGTTGAGATGATGGTCGTAAAAATAGAGCAGGGGTGGGACCGCGTGCGCGCCGCCTCGTTTGCCTGGGAATCCACCGCATTCCCCATGTTGACGGGGACGCTGGTGACCGCAGCGGGCTTTCTCCCCATCGGCTTTGCCAATTCAGCGGTCGGCGAATATGCCGGCGGCATCTTCTGGGTGGTCGCTATCGCGCTGGTCGCATCGTGGCTGGTCGCGGTCGTTTTCACGCCGTATCTGGGCGTCAAGCTGCTGCCAGCTCTCAAGAAGCTCGGCCACCGGCACGATCCCCATGCGATTTACGAGACCCGTTTTTATCGCGCGCTGCGCCGGGTCATCGAGTGGTGCGTCAAGCGACGTGTGACCGTGGTGCTCGCAACGGTCGGCGTCTTTGCGTTGTCGATCGTGGGCTTCGGCCATGTCCAGCAGCAATTCTTTCCGTTGTCGGAACGACCTGAGCTGTTCTTCCAGCTGAGACTGCCTGCCGGAACGTCGATCGGCGCGACAATCGAATCGGTAAAGCGGGCCGAATGGCTGCTGAAAGGCGACAAGGACATCACGACCTATACCGCCTACATCGGCCAAGGGTCGCCGCGGTTCTGGCTCGGACTCAATCCTCAGCTGCCAAATGAATCCTTTGCCGAGATCGTTATTGTCTCGAAGGATGTCGAGGCGCGTGAGCGGATCAAGACACGGATCGAGCAAGCCGTTGCCGACGGCGCGCTGTCGGAAGCGCGCGTGCGTGTTGACCGGTTCAATTTTGGGCCGCCGGTTGGTTTTCCGGTCCAGTTCCGCGTGATCGGCCCTGATGCGAAGACAGTCCGCTACATTGCCTACCAGGTCCGCGAGGTCATGCGCGCCAACAACCAGGTAATCGACCCGCATCTCGACTGGAACGAGCAGGCGCCGTATCTGAAGCTTGTTGTCGACCAGGATCGCGTCCGCGCCTTGGGAATGACGCCCCAGGACATTTCGAAGTCGCTGGGCATGCTGCTTTCGGGCGTGAAAATCACCACGGTCCGCGACGGCATCGAGAAAGTCGAAGTCGTGGGCCGTGCCGTTCCTTCAGAGCGGCTCGATCTGGCCCGCGTCGGCGACCTGTCGCTCTATTCGCGCAATGGAATCGCGGTTCCGCTCTCGCAGATCGCGAAAGTCGAGTATGCGCACGAGGAACCAATCCTCTGGCGCAAAAACCGCGATATGGCGATCACCGTGCGTGCCGACGTTGTCGACGGGGTCCAGCCGCCGGATGTCACCAACGCCATCTGGCCGAAGCTGCAACCGATTCGCGACCGCCTCGAACCGGGCTATCGAATCGAAATCGGTGGCGCTATCGAGGAGTCGGAGAAGGGCAATGCGTCCATCTACCTGCTGTTCCCTCTGATGATCGGCGTCATGCTCACGCTGCTGATGATTCAGCTGCAAAGCCTGTCCCGGCTGGTGCTCGTGTTTCTCACTGCGCCGCTCGGAATCATCGGAACCTCTTTGGGCTTGAATCTTGCCGGCAAGCCGTTCGGTTTTGTCGCGCTGCTTGGTCTGATCGCTCTGGCCGGCATGATCATGCGCAACGCGGTGATTCTGGTTGATCAGATCGAATCGGACGTGAAACAGGGGTTGACCCGCGGCGAGGCAATTGTCGAAGCAACCGTCAGGCGGGCGCGTCCCGTTATCCTCACGGCGTTGGCCGCCATTCTCGCCATGGTCCCGCTGTCGCGCTCGGCTTTTTGGGGACCGATGGCGATCACGATCATGGGCGGCCTGTTCGTTGCAACGTTTTTGACCTTGCTGTTCCTGCCCAGTCTGTATGCGCTATGGTACCGTAAGCGGCTGGGCGAGCGCGGCGGCGGCGAGGGCGAGCTGTCAGTTCCATTTGAACACACGCAAAAGGCCGGCGGAATTCCGTTTGCGGCTGCCGCCGAGTGAGAAGGAAAGGCTGGGACTTTAAATGAGCTACGTAACTGAACATGTCGAAACAGACGTTCGGGAAAGGATTCTCGTTGTTGCCGAACGTTTGTTTCGCGAAATCGGCTACCAGAAGACGACCGTGGCGGACATCGCCAAAGCTCTTCAGATGAGCCCGGCCAATGTGTATCGCTTTTTCGATTCCAAGAAGTCGATCAACGCCGGCGTCGCCCGGCGATTGATGGGAGAGGTTGAGCAAGCGTCGCAGGCTATCGCCACGAGCCGGGGAAACGCCGCGGGCAGGCTGCGCAAGCTGCTGACAACCGTGCATCAAATGAATTCAGCCCGCTATGTCGGCGACTCCAAAATGCACGAAATGGTCGCCTGCGCGATGGAAGAGAATTGGGATGTTTGCCGGGCGCATATAGAATTCATCACAAGCCTGATGGCGAATGTAATTGCGTCCGGTGTTGCCAGCGGCGAATTCCATGTGCGTGACCCCGCCGCCGCGGCCCTATGCACCTGTACAGCGATGATTCGGTTTTTCCATCCGCAACTGATTGCCGAATCTGCGAACAAGCCAGGTCCGACGCTCGATCAGATGATCGATTTTGTGATTGCGGGCCTGGGTGGCGCCGATTTGACGCAGTAGTCTGGCTGCTGCCGGCTTACGTTGGTAAACAAAGTGCCGGAATTCACTTGTGGACGAGGGCCACGTTTCGGCGCAAA
>JBKPLN010000628.1:0-5062 GCA_046731635.1 Pseudomonadota bacterium
CGTTCTCGAACCCCATGATGGAAGGGCCCTAGTGCCGATTCCGGAGAGAAGCACGAGCCCGTGAGCGACATCGACACTGCAGTTGGTGGATAGTCTGAAAGCGCTTGACCCAAACCGGCCGATTAGAGAAGCAGACATGAGCCGGTGCGCTGCACATGTCTGCTATTGGGGGTAAAGCAGACATGGCGTAAGGACGCTCACAGGTCCGCTCCATGTCGCGTTCATGTCGCGTGGAGTCGCCGTCAATGTTTGGAAATGCCCAGAAAATAAGGGGAACAAACTGCAACATATGCGACATAAAAAGGGGCCTAGCCAACGCCAAGCCCTTGATTAAGTTGGAGTCCAAACCGAGTACGCGCTGATTATGTGAGTATTCTCTAGCCGTGCATCAGCGCTGTCACATGGGCGGCTACGGAACGCGATAGTCCCTGCAAGTCATAGCCGCCTTCAAGCAGGGAAACTACGCGTCCCTTGGCGCTGGCGTCAGCGATCTCCATCAATTTTTTGGTGACCCAGGAATAGTCCGCCTCGACAAGATTCAGGTTTGCAAGCGGATCGCGAGTGTGCGCATCAAAGCCCGCGGAAATGATCAGAATGTCGGGCTTGAACTCGCGCAGGCGCGGCAGAATGACCGTTTCGAAAGCTTCGCGGAAAGCATCGCCACCGTCGCCCGCGGAGAGCGGCGCATTGACAATTGTGTTGAATTCCCCGCGCTCGCCGACCGCGCCCGTGCCCGGGTAAAGCGGCATCTCATGAGTCGAGCAGTACATCACACTCTTGTCCGACCAAAAAATATCCTGCGACCCGTTGCCATGATGCACGTCGAAGTCGACGATGGCGGCGCGTTCGAGACCGTGTGTCTGCTGCGCATAGCGCGCCGCGATAGCGGCATTGTTGAAAAGACAGAAGCCCATCGGCCGCGCCGTCTCGGTGTGGTGTCCCGGAGGACGGGTAGCAACGAAAGCATTCTGTGCCTTGCCGGTCACGACTTCGTCAACCGCCAACTTGGCGCCGCCGACTGCGCGCAGTGCCGCCTCGTAGCTGCCGGGCGACATTGCGGTATCGGCATCGAGCCGCACCAGGCCTTCAGCCGGTGAAGCTTCGCGAATGGCTTCGACGTACTCAATCGGATGACACAACGTGATGATCTCCACAGGGCCGCGCGGAGCTTCGACACGGGCGAGGGTCTGAAACTTTTCGTCTTCCAATACCTGTTCGATCGCGCGCAAACGGTCCGGGCGCTCCGGATGACCGGCGGGGGTCAGATGGTTCAGGCAGGCCCGGTGACTGAGGAGGACGGTAGACATCGTCTAGACTTAAACACTCGCAAGCCTTCGTGGAAGTGCCTATCGCGATTTTGCGTCCAGACTGACGCCATTCGGCAGTGGAATGGTGTCCGGCACGAAGAAGTCCACCTGCAGCGGCTGGCTCGGGTCGACGCGATATTGATCAAAATCACGGATGCCTTCGCCAGCAAGGAATGTGTCGTCGATCAGGAAGTTCCCCGTAAAAGTCTTGGGTTTCTCGAAAATGCGGCAGGCGGCCTCGGCGAGGATAGCGGGCTTGCGCGAGCGTCGCATCACCGCGTCGCCGCCGAGGAGGTTCCTGATCGCGGCGGTGGCGATCGTTGTGCGCGGCCACAAGGCATTGACTGCGATTTTCCCGCGCAGTTCGCCTGCGAGCCCCAGAACCACGAGACTCATGCCGAACTTTGCAATCGAATACGCTGTATGTGGTGCGAACCACTTTTCGGCCATATCGAGGGGAGGGGACAACATGAGTATATGCGGGTTCGCTGAGCGCATAAGATATGGAATAGCAAATTTGGAGACCATGAAACTGCCGCGCGCATTGATTTGCTGCATCAGGTCGTAGCGCCGCATGTCAGTTGCAGTGGTCGACGTGAGCTGGATTGCGCTTGCGTTATTCACCACGATATCGATGCCGCCGAATTTCGCCGCAGCTTCGTCGAGCGCGGCTTGGACGGTCGCATCGTCGCGCACATCCACGGCCAGCGGCAGCGCTCGTCCGCCGGCCTTGGCTATTTCGGCCGCAGCGGTGTGTATCGTGCCTTCAAGCTTTGGATGCGGCTCGACGGTTTTTGCGGCTATGGCGATGTTGGCGCCCTCCGCCGCGGCCCGAAGCCCGATCGCGAGGCCGATTCCGCGTGAGCCTCCCGTGATGAAGAGAGTCTTTCCTTTCAGTGACATCTGACCGATGTCTCCCGTTCGTTACTCTGCGAGCGCTGCCTGCGCGCCAGTGACGCTGTCTGCGCTTTCAGTGACGGTACGTTCAAGGCTGCTCGCCTGGATCGCGATATTCTCAGCGAAAAATCGCGCCAGTGCAGTACGCCCCGCGCCGTCGCCAGCGCGGAGCGAAGCGAGCGCGTCCTCGGCCAGCATGCAGCCCCCCGCGGCGATGCCGAAGAGTCGCAGATAGGGCGTCGCGCCAGCTAGTGCGGCATCGGACGATTTCTGTGCAATTAACCAGCGCGTCGCGCGTTCAAGGCTGTCCACCGCATCGCCAAGCCGCGCCGCCGCCTGGCCGAGGCCCGGTGCATTGCTCGATCGAATTGACGTCACCGTGCGTCGCAGCTCATCGATATAAAGCTCGACAGTATGGCCGCCTTCGAGCGTGACTTTTCGCGTCACCAGGTCGAGGGCCTGGATTCCATTGGTTCCCTCGTAGATCGCCGCAATACGGGCGTCCCGATAGTGTTGCGATGCGCCAGTCTCCTCGACGTAACCCATGCCGCCGTGCACCTGAATGCCAAGCGACGCGACCTCGGTGCCGATATCGGTTGAAAAAGCCTTGGCAACCGGCGTGAGCAGCGAGGCCCGCTCATGCGCGCTTTTGCGCGCGACATCTGTCTTGGCCCGCAACGAGCGGTCGATGGCGATCGCGGTTGCATAACAGATCGCACGCGCTGCGGCGGTCAGCGCACGCATCGTGAGCAACATTCGTTTGACATCCGGGTAGGCGATGATTGCGCCTGCCGGACCTTGCTTGCGCTCTCGCGCATAGGCCAGAGCTTGCTGTGTCGCGCGCTCGGCGATCCCGACGCCCTGCAGGCCGACAGCAAGCCGCGCCCGATTCATCATGGTGAACATACATGCCATGCCGTTGTTCTCTTCACCGATGAGATAGCCGACAGCACCACCGCGATCGCCATACATCATGGTACAGGTCGGCGAGGCATGGATGCCCAGCTTGTGCTCGATCGAATGCGCACGCACGTCGTTGCGCGTGCCGTTTTCCATGACTTTCGGCACCAGGAACAGGGAAATGCCTTTGGTGCCCGCAGGAGCGTCAGGCAAGCGGGCGAGAACAAAATGAATAATGTTGTCGGTCAGGTCGTGCTCACCATAGGTGATGAAGATTTTTGATCCCGTAATGCGGTATGTGCCGTCGCTTGCGCGCTCGGCCTTGCTGCGCAGGGCCCCGACATCCGATCCGGCTTGCGGCTCGGTGAGCTGCATGGTGCCCATCCATTCGCCGCTGATGAGTTTTGCGAGATATTCTTTTTTCAATGCGTCGCTGCCATAGGCATGCAACGCATCGATGGCGGCCATCGTCAGCACCGGCCCGATGCCGAAGGCCATTGATGCCGAATTCCACATCTCGATGCAGGCGGCATTTAAGGCATGCGGCAGTCCTTGGCCGCCCCAATCTGCCGGCGCCGCGAGCCCGTTCCAGCCCGCTGCGGCCCATGCAGTGTAAGCGTCTTTCCAGCCAGGCGGCGTGGTGACCTTGCCGTCCTTGAAAGGGGTGCCGAACTTGTCGCCAACACTGTTGAGGGGTGCAATCACATCGCTTGCGTAGCGGCCGGCCTCTGCCAGGATGGAATCGACCGTCTCCTCATCGAGGTCACCGTAGATTCCTTCGCCCAACGCGTTTTTCAAGCCAGCGGCATGCTTGAGCGTGAAGGCGATATCGGCGAGGGGAGCCTGGTAGCCCATGGTCAGCTAATCTAGCCTCGGTTCAAGGCTGGTCAACGCACGCTTTTGCTTCTTATTTATATAGGGTGTGGACGTTGATCGGGCCGGGCCGCACCGCTATGGTCCGGCCGCCGCAGACGAAGGGTTCGGTGCGGCTCTCCGGTATTGTTGGGGCGTAGCCAAGTGGTAAGGCAGCGGATTTTGATTCCGCCATTCCCAGGTTCGAATCCTGGCGCCCCAGCCAGCAAATACAATCACTTAAGTTGATCTGGCGCGGTGTGCGTAGGCCGTCATGTCGCGTTTTTGTCGCGTCCAGAGTAGCTCGAGAAAATTTTCGAGACAAGAATTAGTCGAGCAGCGCGCTCTCGGCGATGGCCAAACGTTTGTGTGTGTCTTCATCGGCCGCCGGGAAGAGATGACCATACGTATCCATCGTCATCACGATCGATGAGTGACCGAGTAATTGCTGCACCGCCTTCGGCGGCAGACCTTGGCCGCCGCGATCAAGTGGATTAATGCACCATGATGCGTAGAAATGACGCAGCGAATGCAGACCGGTGTACTTCGGCTCGCCTTTGGAATTGGTCAGGCCGGCAGCACGCACTGTCTTGGTGAATGCGCGGACAACATTGTTATGCAGAGCGATGCGGCCGCTGGGTGTCGGGAAGACGAGGCCGTGTTCGCCTTTGGGACAGCGGAGTTTCCATTCGCGTAATGCGTTGATGACCTGCGGTCCGAGTGGCACTGTGCGGTGCCCTGCCTTTGATTTTGGTTTGCCGATGACACCGTAGCGATCGGCCCGTTGTCGCACATGCAACACGCCTTTCTTGAAGTCGACGTCACTCCACCGCAATCCGCGCAGCTCAGATGAGCGCAAGCCAGCAAAGATTGCGGTGAGGAGCAACGGACGACATTGTCCAGTGGTAGCAATGATCTCTTTGATTTCTGCGGTACTCGGAATATCGACGCCGACCTCCAGTCTCCCTTTGTCACGTGGATTTGATTTTATCTTGACGGCGAGCGCAACGTTTTGAGCGACGTTGCCCCGACTCTGCGCATGACGCAACAGCGACTTCAAACTCGACATCACCTTTCGCGCCATCACTCGCGACATCGTCATCAGT
>JBKPLN010000629.1:0-6977 GCA_046731635.1 Pseudomonadota bacterium
TGACGAGACCCTCCTGTACAAGGATTCCGCAGCAATAGGTCATGGGCCTTCAAGGACTCGTCTGGAGTACCGGCGGCAGATTTATAGCGACCCAACGCGCCGTTCCGCAATGTCGGGGACCGGGTTTCGAACAAACTTGTACTTCGCCGCTATTTACGTGCTGTCATCAGCTCTGCGCCTGCTGACGTGCCTGATCCACTCGTACCGCGACCGTCAAAGTCTCCCCACCGCCGCCAAACCGCGTACCACGCACCGGGGCGGCCCCAAGATAGTCCAGGCCGACCGCAACCCGGACATGGGACTCGGTCGTGCAAATGCCATTCGTCGGGTCGAAGCCGACCCATCCCAAACTCTCTACATAGGCTTCAGCCCAGGCATGCCCCGCCTCCTGGGTTGTGACGCCGTCGGCGCGGTGAAAGTGGCCCCCGATATAGCGCGCCGGCACACCAAGCGCGCGAGCTGCTGCGACAAAGATATGGGTGATGTCTTGACAGACTCCGCGTCGAAGCGTGAAAGCTTGCGCGGCAGTCGTTGCGGCGTGTGTTGGATCGGTGTCGAAAGCAATTTCACGATTTAGTGCGACCATGAGGTCGTGTAGCAGAACAAGACTGTCGCGATCACCGGCCGCCCGGGTTGTTTGCGCAAATTCGACGATGGCAGGATCGGGTTGCGTCAGCGGTGTTTCGCGCAGATAGAGCTGTGGAGGAAATCGTTCGATTGCGCCCCTGACAACCCCGTCGGTGTCCTGCGTATCGACTTCACCGTCGACCTCGACAGTCAATTTCGTGAGTGGTCCATCGGCCGTGAAGTAATGAGTGATGTTGCCGAATGCATCCTCATGCTGGTACAGCAAACAATCTTCGGAAATATCGATGCGCCAGGCCAGCACGTGCTGACCGTCGTGGTCACGCGGCGTCTTGCGCAACAGCTGCGTCACCCCTGTCGGCGGCGTCTCGTAAGCATAAGTGGTCGAGTGGGAGATACGAATTCGCATTGATGGCGTTAAGGCCTCTCGACGTCATCTCCGGCTTGCTTGGTTATTCACGGTTCACACCTTAAAGACGTGAGCAGCCGGGACAAGCCCGGCCACGAAGAACGGGTGCTCCGCCTATGTAAGGAATTGCTCGGTGACCAACGCACCGAGCTTGTTGTTCTCGACAATGAATTCGCCGATGAATTCGTGCAGGCCGCGCTGAAAAATGCCGTCCATGCGGCTGTTTTGCAGACGGGTGCGAATGCCGCGTGCCTGCCGCTGGGCCGGACCCTGGCGGCCATAGGCGCCGGCAATTGAATCCAGATTGCGCACGATCGCCTCATAGCAGGAAGACAGCGAGCGGGGCATTTCGTCGCGCAAGATCAGCAGATCGGCTACCAGCCAGGGCTGCAGGCTTTCCCGGTAAACCCAATGATAAGCGGTGAGAGCGGACACCGAGCGCAATATGGCGGCCCATTGAAAGTAATCGAGCGGACCGCCAACGCGCTCGTTTTCGGGCAGCAGGAGATGGTATTTCACGTCGAGGATGCGGGCGGTGTTGTCGGCGCGCTCGATGTAGACGCCAAGCCGCGAAAACCAATAGGCGTCGTTGCGCAGCATGGTGCGGTACGCCGAACCGTCAAAGCGCAGCGAGGATTCCTGCACCCACCTCAGAAAGCGGGAGAACTCTTCGCGCGAAGCCGGCCCGTTTCCATAGCGCTGGAGCTCTAGCCAGGTGCCGTTGATCGCGTCCCACATTTCCATCGTGAGAGCAGTACGCACGGCGCGGGCATTGCTGCGCGCAAGCTCGAAGCAGGCACGAATGGACGACGAATTGTCGGGTGAAAAAGCAAGGAAATCCGTAACGTTTGCTTCGTTGGCTTCGTCGTACAGCTTGAAGAAGGCGGTGGCGCAGCCTGCGGTTGCGACAGCTGATTCCCATTCATTGCTGGTGCCCACATAGGCAAGGGGAAGGGCTGACAGGCGCTGGGTCGCGTCGAGAATGCGCGCGAGGTATTCCGCGCGCTCGACATAGCGCGAAAGCCAGTACAGGTTGTCGGCGGTGCGCGAGAGCATTGGCTATGACTCGGCCGCCGACATCCTTCGAGGCTCGGGCGCTGCGCGCCCTCGCACCTCAGGATGACGGCGGAATAACGTTTCGTCATCCTGAGGCGCCCGCGCGTAGCGCGGGCCTCGAAGGATGACCGCTCTAGTTGATCGCATCATCCGTCCAGCACCCATGTATCCTTCGTGCCGCCGCCCTGGCTGGAATTGACCACCAGTGAACCTGGCTTGAGCGCGACGCGAGTCAGTCCGCCCGGCACGATCCGCACGCGGTTGCGTCCTGTGAGCACAAACGGCCGCAGGTCGACATGGCGCGGCGCGACGCCTTCTTCCACGCACGTCGGGCACGTAGAGAGTGCGAGCGTCGGCTGGGCGATGAAATTCCTCGGCGATGTTTTGAGCTTGGCGCGAAATTGCTCGATTGCGACTTTGCTGGCAGCAGGGCCGACAAGCATCCCGTATCCGCCGGAGCCATGCACTTCCTTCACCACCAGCTCGTGCAGATGATCGAGAACATAGGCAAGATGCTCTTCCTCGCGGCAGCGCCATGTCGGCACATTTCTCAACAGCGGTTCTTCGCCAAGATAGAATTTCACAATCGCCGGCATGAAGCTGTAAATCGCCTTGTCGTCGGAAATTCCGGTGCCCACCGCATTGGCAAGCGTGACGTTGCCGGCTTTGTACGCCGACACGAGTCCCGGCACGCCTAAAGCGGAATCCGGTCGGAAGGTGAGGGGATCGAGGAAATCGTCATCGATGCGGCGATAGATGACGTCCACCCGACGCGGGCCCTGGGTTGTCCGCATGTAGACGATCTCGTCCTTGACGAAGAGATCGCGGCCTTCGACCAGCTCGACGCCGAGCTTGTCGGCGAGAAATGAATGCTCGTAGTAGGCCGAGTTGAACACGCCTGGCGTGAGCAGGACCACGTTCGGGTCCCGCGATGCCGACAATGGCGCGACCGATTTCAGCGTCGCAAGCAACTCGTCCGGATAATTCTCGACGGGTGCTATGCGATGGCGCGAAAACAGTTCCGGGAAAAGCCGCATCATGATTTCGCGGTTTTCGAGCATGTATGAGACGCCGGACGGCGTGCGTGCATTGTCTTCCAGAACGTAAAAGGTCTCGGCGTCGACGCGCACGATGTCGATCCCGGCAACATGCACGTAGATATCGTGCGGTACGTCCTGGCCGCTCATCTCGGGACGAAAAGCGGGATTACGAAATACGAGGTCATCCGGGACGATGCCCGCGCGCAAAATCTCGCGCGCACCGTAAATGTCCTTGATGAAAGCATTGAGCGCGCTGACACGCTGGGTCAGACCCTTTTCGAGCAGCCTCCATTCGCTGCCCGACATGATGCGCGGAATGACGTCGAACGGGATCAGACGTTCCTGGGCATCGGCTTCACCGTAGACCGCGAAGGTGATCCCGATGCGGCGGAAGATGAGTTCGGCTTCACGCCGCCGGTAGTCGAGCACGTCGGGCGGCACCTCCGCGAGCCAGCGGGAGAGTTCCCCGTAGGCCGGACGAACGCCGCCGTCATGTCCCTTCATCTCGTCGAAGGCGACAGTCATACGATTCCCCCACTGACTGCCGGGTACGCAATTCACCGGCCGGCAGGCCAGTCTCGATGTTACCCGCTATCTCCTGCAAGCTTCAGGCCATGGAAAACGCCAGCGAAAACGGGATTTTAGCCGCTCGGGACGAAAACTCACACAGGCGCTGCCCAATAAATGAGCGTTCAGGCGGGTGGCGGCTTGAGCGGCCACCTAGGCCACGCTAGGTCTTTGCATCTGCCCGTTAGGAAATTCGCATGAATGCCAAGCCCGACATCGTCACCGCTGCCGTGCTGGTCATCGGCGACGAGATCCTGTCGGGTCGCACCAAGGACAGGAACATCGGCTATATCGCCGATTATCTCACGGCCATCGGGATCGACCTGAGAGAAGTGCGGGTGGTCGGCGATGACGCCGCGGCAATCGTGGGCGCGCTCAACGCTCTCCGTGCCAAATATACCTATGTATTCACCACGGGCGGCATCGGACCGACGCATGACGACATCACGGCAGATTGCGTGGCGGAAGTATTCGGCGAGCCACTGGAATTCCATCCGGATGCCATAGCAGTCATAAAGCAACGTCTCGCCAAGACCGGGGGTGAATTGAACGAGGCGCGCCTGCGCATGGCGCGCATTCCGCGTGGAGCCGAGCTTGTTGCGAACAAAGTATCAGGTGCACCCGGCTTCTGGATCGGCAACGTGATTACCATGGCCGGGATTCCTGCCGTGATGCAGGCGATGCTCGATGAGGTCGCGCCGAAGCTCAAAACCGGCACCAAGTTGCTGTCGGAAACAATCCGGGCCGACGCGAAGGAAGGCGATGTCGGTACCGAGCTCGGAGCGATCGCCAAGGCGCATCCGGAAACGATCATTGGCAGCTATCCATTCATCGACGAGAAACAGGGGCCGAATACCAATATCGTGGTCCGATCACGCGATGCGGAGAAGCTTGCCGCGGTGAAGGCGGAGGTCGAGACAATGCTTGTGAAGGTCAAGTCGCAGTTGGGGATAGCGCGCTAGGATGTTGACTGAGCCACAAACTCCGTTCATTCCCGCGGCAGCGGGAATTCAGTCTTCCCGCGACAGGCAGGGACGAATGGCGTGAGGCCTGCAGATGGTCAATTCAGCTGCGGAAAAAAAGCCACCCCGTCCGGAAAAAATCTTTCCTGTTTCATGGGACCAGTTTCACCGCGACTCGCGCGCTCTCGCCTGGCGCCTGCATGATGCCGGACCGTTTGATGCAATTGTTTGCATCACGCGCGGCGGGCTGGTGCCTGCGGCCATCGTCGCGCGCGAACTCAACGTGAGAATGATCGAGACCGTATCGGTCCTGAGCTACCGCGACTACGACAACCAGGGCGACGTTTCAGTGATCAAAGGGATCGCGCCCGAGGTGACGGGGCTGCACGCGAAGGGAAAGCGCGTGCTGATCGTCGACGACCTGGTCGATACCGGCAAGACCGCGCGCGTTGTGCGCGACTTGTTGCCGAACGCGCATTTCGCCACTGTGTATGCAAAGCCGATGGGACGGCCCCTGGTCGACACATTCATCACCGAGGTCTCGCAAGATACCTGGATCTATTTTCCATGGGATACGGGCCTGGCGTTCCAGCCGCCCATCCGTCCGGGCGGAGACTGACAAGCAGAAAAATTTCGGAGGAAACACGATGCTGACACGACGCCATCTGCTCGCGACTGCCGGTGCTGCGGCGTGGACCGCCGCCGTATCTGGAGCCGAAGCGCAGAATTACGCGAGCCAGCCAATTCACATCCTTGTCGGCTATGCCGCGGGAGGGGGCGTCGACATTGTCGCCAGGCTGTTGCAGGAGCCGTTGAAATCGGCACTCGGCCAACCCATCGTCATTGAAAATCGCACCGGCGCGAGCGCCATGCTGGCGACGAATGCAGTCGCGAAGGCGGCGCCTGATGGCCATACGCTGCTGATGGCGGCGTCCGGCGAAGTCGCCATCAATCATTTCCTGTTCAAGGACAAGATGAGCTACGACCCCGCGAAGGAATTGGTGCCGATTGCAATGATTGGCATCGTCCCCTGCGTCGTTGTCGTCGCCGACGCAACTGCGATCCGGAGCCCGAAAGAGCTGATTGCCTACGCAAAGGCAAATCCGGGCAAGGCGTCATTTTCGTCATCCGGGATCGGGAATCCTCAACAGCTCGCCGGCGAACTCATGAACACCATGGCGGGCACGCAGGTCCTGCACGTGCCGTATCGCGGCTCGGCGCCTGCGGTGACGGACGTCGCGACGGGCGCCGTCACCATGAGCTTCTCGAGCCTCGCTGCCGCGTTGCCGCTGATACAGGCGGGCAAGATCCGCGCCGTTGCGGTCACTTCGCGCGATAGGATGCCACAGCTGCCGGATGTTGCCCCGCTGAGCGAAGGCGCGCGCCCGGGCTCGCTGACTATGAACTGCTCAATTGGTTCGCCCTGTTCGGCACGGCCGGCACACCGCCCGAGATTGTTGAACGCCTGAACGGGATCGTGAACACGGCACTGAAAGATCCGGCGATCGCCGACAAACTGCTGCCCCAGGGAATCGTGCCAAAACCGATGAAAGTTGCCGAGTTCAAGGCTTTCGTGGATTCCGAGCGCACGAAGTTCGGAAAGATCGTGGAGCAGGCCAATATCAAATTGAGCAATTGATCGCGTTTCGGTGTATTGTTGCCCGCAGAAAAAGCTCCGCCGGGAGGACGCCAATGAACGTCAAGCCGAATACTCAGGATGCCAAGCCGGTTGATGACAAGCGCTCGCATCACGTGCGGCCGCAAGATCTGCCGTGGGAAAAAATGCGCTTTGCAGGCTGCCAGTTCAAGACGCTGCTGTTCGATCCCAAGAGCGGGCTTGCGACTGTCCTGATGAGGATGGAGCCCGGCGCGACCTTGCCCGACCACGAGCACGTCCTGATCGAGCAGACTTATGTTCTTGAGGGATCGTTGGTGGACCGGGAAGGTCCCGATGCCGGTCTTGAGATCAAGGCAGGCGAATTCGTCTGGCGTCCGGCGGGGAGCAGGCACGTGGCCTGGTGTCCCAATGGCGGCACCATGATCGCGATCTTCCAGGTGCCCAACAAATTCTTTGAACAGGACGGCAAGGTGACCGACGCCGGCGGCAAGGACTGGCAGTCGGCTTGGGGACACGTGTTATCGAAATAATCTGACTCGCCGTCGCGTGGGCCTACCCGCCGCGCGCCGGCGGGCGGTCAAGGCTTGCCACGCGGACGTGGCGGAATGGTAGACGCAAGGGACTTAAAATCCCTTGGGATGTTTCCCGTGAGGGTTCGAGTCCCTCCGTCCGCACCAGAAATCAATGATTTAGACGAGCGGATTATAAGCCGCAGGGTTTCCTTAGTCTCGTGTACACAC
>JBKPLN010000630.1:0-3777 GCA_046731635.1 Pseudomonadota bacterium
GACAATTGCAGTGCAAAAACTAGATGGGGCCGCCACTGAATGGGCGACGGCCACCGCTGCGGTCGGGTCAACTTTAACGGCTGTGGGTTTGACACCCTCGCCTCCGGAACTTGGTAGGCCACCCATTTCGTCAGTTCAGAAATCAGGTTAGGCCGCGTATCTCTTGACGAGGGGCTCGGTCGCGATCATTTTTGCGTGGTGACTGACCCGCCGCAAATGGCGGGGTCTTTCCATTGAGGGATAAGGTCGCTCCATGTCGCGTGTATTGCGTGGAGCCGCCGACACTCTCTGTCAGCCGTTGAAACAAAAGGAGAAAATCCTGCAACACATGCGACATGATTCAAGCGACTGTTTTTCGTTTTCGTATTTCTTTTCAATGCTGTTCGCCACGTCACAGGCTTTTTGATGAAGGATAAGAAATCCTTGCCGGTCGGTTCGGCACCACTTGAAGCGGCGTAGACTTACTGCGCAGACTTGATACCCAGCGTTTCACCGATCCGTCTGACGGTCTGCAGCTGATCCTCCAGCGCCGCCGCAAACTCGGCAGGCGTTCCCGGGTTGACTACCTGGCCGGTGGCGCTGAGTTTGGATTCAACCTCGGGGTCGCTGACGAGTTCGCGCACATCGGCTGCGATGCGTTCGCGCACCGCCGGGCTGACTTCGCGCGGCCCGAGCAGGCCCACCAGCCCGTCAAACTCTAGCGACTTGAAGCCCGCCTCCGCCGCGGTGGGGATGTCGTCCAGGGCCTTGGCATGTTGGCGATTGGTCAAGGCGATCACCTTGACCTTCCCGGCCTGCACGCGCGGCCGCATGATTGCATAGGCTCCAACGAAGGCGTGAATACGTCCCTCGGCAAGATCGTTGATGGCTTGGACGGTGTCCTTGTAAGGCACCTTGGCCATGTCGAGTTTCTCGGTCTTCAGAAAAGCGGCGAACAGTAAATCGTTCGCCCCGGTGACCGAGGCATAGTTCAACTTGCCGGGCTCGGCCCTGATCCGCTCGGCCAGTTCCTTCACGCTGCCGACCTTGAGATCGGTCGGAACGCCAAGCGCGATCAATGTATTGGTCACGCGCGCGATTGGCGTGAGCTCTTTCGGATCGTAGGGCAGCTTCTCATGCAACAGCGGGTGAGCCGTGAACGTGGAGGCCGGCGCAAACAGCAGCATGTGATCGTCATGCGCGCCTAGAACCGCGGTGATGGCAACGAAAGCATCGCCGCCAGGACGATTCTCGACCACGACCGGTTGGCCCCATTTCGCGGCAAGCTTGTCCGCGAGCAGGCGAGCCGTAATGTCGACGCCCGAACCAGGACCTAACGGAATGATGAATCGCACCGGGCGCTGCGGCCAAGACTGCGGTGTTTGCGCTTGCGCAACTGGCACTGCGAAATAGGCGATAGCGAGAACAAGGCAGAACAAGAATTGAGACAAGCGCTGCATGATCACTCCCGGCAATAAGCCCACAAAACGAACATTGTGTTGGCCGGATCACGTCATAACGCGCCGGATTGCGCAACAACGGAATAAAATCATTCTGAACGCCAAGGGCAGGCGCGTCACTGAGTCACGTCATTCGTAAAGCACCGGTATTTGCCGTAAAATTGCCATCAAAAAACTCGGGGCGGCCGCATTTGTGCAGTGCCAAAAATCTGCACGTCGAGTTTGTTTGCATCGTGCGATCAATCGGTTGTTACGGCTATGAATTGACGGCCCGGGGCTCATGCACAAATTGCGAGTTTCGCGTGCAACTACCTCCGGCGGTTGTTTGTTTTTGTGCTAGCCTTTGTCCTCTAACAAGGGAGGCACATGCCGTGGACCTTACCTTGAGGCTCGATCTGCTGGCAGTATGCGCCGTGTTTGCTTTTGTTGGCGCAATTTTGCTGGGCGCATTCTGAGTTCAGGAGGCCGACGACAGCTCCAAGCAAGCAATACCGGATTTGATCCGGCAAACTGTTACAGCACCGGAGAGCGCGCACTCTCCGGTGCTCGCTTTTTGGAGTGACACTGCTTACGCAGCGACGATGCTCGGCGAAGCATGCGTCTCATAGTTAAGAATTGGCGCCAGCCAGCGCTCGCATTCGTTGATCGACCAATTTTTCCGCTTCGCATACTCTTCGACCTGATCGCGTTCGATTTTGCCGACGCCAAAATACGCACTCTGCGGATGGCTGAAGTAGAGGCCACAGACCGCCGCGCCCGGCCACATCGCGAAGCTCTCCGTCAACTGTACGCCGATACGCTCGCTGTCGAGCAGCTTGAACAACGTGCCCTTCTCGGTGTGGTCGGGCTGCGCCGGATAGCCGGGCGCCGGACGGATGCCGCGATATTTCTCCGCGATTAACTGTTCATTGCTCAGGTTTTCGTCGGCCGCATAGCCCCAGAACTCGCGGCGCACGCGCTGATGCAGCCGTTCGGCAAACGCTTCCGCCAGGCGGTCGGCCAGTGCTTTGACCATGATGGCCGAGTAATCGTCATTGGCGCGCTTGAACCGTTCGGCAACTTCGTCTTCGCCGATTCCGGCAGTGACGGTGAAGCCCCCGATATAATCCTCGAGACCGCTGCTCCGTGGTGCGATGAAATCGCTGAGCGCGGTGTTTGGACGTCCCTCGCGCTTGGACAACTGTTGCCGCAGCGAATGCAAAACAGCATTCGGCTTGTCGCGCGCGTCATCAGTATAAAGACAGATATCGTCACCCTCCGCATTCGCGCGCCAGAAACCGAATACTGCGTTTGCCCTGAACCAATGCTCGTCCACGATCTTTTCCAGCATGGCGCGTGCATCGTCATAGAGTGAGCGCGCCGCGGCACCGAATTTCTCGTCCTCGAGAATGCCTGGAAATTTCCCGGACAGCTCCCAGGTCGCAAAGAACGGCGTCCAGTCGATGTAATCGATCAGTTCCTTGATCGAATAGTCGCTTAGAACTTTTGTCCCTAAGAAGCACGGCCTTGGCGGCTGGTGGGCACCGGACCAGTCGAGCTTCAGTGCATTGGCACGAGCGGCCGCAAGTGGCAGGCGGGTCTTATCTTCCTGAGCCCGCGCATGCGCAGCTGCAATGCGGGCGTACTCGCCGCGCAACTCCGCGACATAGCCGGCCCGCATATTGACGGACATCAACGTCTGCGCCACGCCGACCGCGCGGCTCGCGTCGGTGACATAGACGGCCTGGCCGCGCCGGTAATTTGGATGGATCTTCACTGCCGTGTGGACCCGGCTCGTCGTGGCTCCACCGATCATCAGCGGCAGTTCAAAGCCCTGGCGCTCCATCTCCGCCGCGACATGGCACATCTCGTCGAGCGAAGGAGTGATAAGACCTGACAGACCGATGATATCCGCTCGCTCGGCGCGGGCCGTGTCCAGGATTTTGGCTGCGGGCACCATAACGCCGAGATCGATCACGTCGTAGTTGTTGCACTGGAGCACGACGCCGACGATGTTCTTGCCGATATCGTGCACGTCGCCTTTCACGGTCGCCATCACGATCCTGCCGTTGGAGCCGCCGTGCTGGCGACCGTCTTTTTCCTGCTCCATGAAGGGCATCAGGTAAGCCACGGCCTGTTTCATCACGCGCGCGGATTTCACGACCTGAGGCAGGAACATTTTGCCGGAGCCGAACAGATCGCCGACCACGTTCATGCCGTCCATTAACGGCCCTTCGATGACGTGAAGAGGTTTACCGTATTTTTGCCGCGCCTCTTCGACATCCTGATCGATGAAGTCGGTAAGCCCCTTGACCAGCGCGTGAGATAGACGCTCTTCCACCGAGCCATCGCGCCAGGA
>JBKPLN010000631.1:0-1605 GCA_046731635.1 Pseudomonadota bacterium
TGTATAAGAGACAGCGTGAGGACAATGCCTTGTGCCGGAGAACCTTAGTCAGTTTTCGGGTAAGTCCCCGTAAATTTGGCCTCAATTTTTCAAAAGGGTCATGTCCGCTTTGGGTCAAAAGCGGACATTTGCAGTGCACCAAGCCATGTCCCCTTTACCCCCAATAGCGACACCGATTGCGTTATTCGGATGTCCGCTATGGGCCAATAGCAGCCATCGGAACAAAAAATGTGCGTCGCTTAGGATCGCAAGGAAAGACTCGGCATGTCGGGAAGTCGCCTTTGCTTTGGAGCACGCGCGAGGTTTAAGCGAGGTTTGGCTCTCACCAAACGCCCGGAAGAAGCCGCCATCGGACCCGCGCGGCGTAATCCGAATAGCCCGCAAGCTCCACTTGAAGAATTCGGTCCTCCGTAACGGCGCGATGGAGCAGAAAGGGCAGACTGAAGATCACAACGAACGCGGCCGCGAGCCACGATCCGAGCGCGGGTCCACTCGCCACTATGATCAGAATCCCGGCGCTGTATCCCGGATGGCGGACGAAGGCGTAGGGTCCCGTGGTGACGACGTGCTGGCCGCGGTCGGTCTGGATGCGAATGGCTGAGGAGAAAAACCGGTTCACGCGCATAGCCCATAGTGCCAGGGCGTATCCGGCCGCGACCGCGAACAGGCAAACGCCTTGCAGCCAGCCGGGCACATTGTCGCTCCAATGGAAACGGCCACGGTCGAGTCCGGCAACGATCCAATGCATGAACAGAACGAGCGAGAAGATCCTTAGCGAGAGCGGCGGCTTCTTGCCGCCCGGCCGCATGCGTTCGCGCAGGAGGTCCGGATCGAGCGCCGCGAACGAAACGACCATGACGGCGGCTAAGATTGCGAGATAGGCCCAAAAGCCTGGGATGGCGACCGTGCCGGCCGCTGCGAACAATGCGGCGGCCGCAGCGACCAAGAACACGCCTGCCTTGAGGTAAGCCGAGACGGGCATTCGCTAGTTTACCATTTCAAAGGAAGCGAAGTGCCATCTCGCTTTACACTCAAACGCAACATTTGCATCTCGCTTGGAATGTCCGCTTTGGGCCAATAGCGGACATGGCCCGCTTCATTCGATACTTCGTGGGCCCCAACGAGTAATCTCAGTGAGACTAAAGCGTTGGCTCTAGTGCCCGGAATTCGCCTACAAGAGAGAGACTGGTGCCCCGCAGCGATGGAGATGGCCGTGATTACAGGCATGCATGCCGTCGTCTACACACGCAACGCCGAGGCCGACCGGGCCTTTTTCAGGGACGTGCTTGGCTTTGCCTCCGTCGATGCAGGCGGTGGATGGCTGATCTTTGCCGCGCCGCCCTCTGAACTGGCGTGCCATCCCGCTGAGAGCAATGGCAAACATGAGCTCTATCTCATGTGCGACGACTTGCAGGCGGAGATTGCCCGTCTCGGCGAGAAAGGTATCGCGTGCGGCCCCGTCAGCGACCAGGGATGGGGCCTCCTATCCACAGTACGCCTTCCGGGCGGCGGCGATTTCGGACTTTACGAGCCGCATCACCCAACAGCTTATCGGCAGAACCACTGAGCCTGCAGCCGCTGTCACAGCGCTGCACTCTCTATCTC
>JBKPLN010000632.1:0-1360 GCA_046731635.1 Pseudomonadota bacterium
TATGTGCCACGCTCGGATCCGGACAAGATCGACGTCAACGCGCGCTGCATCGATGATATTGATCTCACGGTGCTGAAGCCGAAAAATTTTGACGGAAGGCACTGGGAGTGACTCCGCTTTGAAGCGACCATCAAACCATAACACCACTGCAGGCGTAATCTCGCGAGGCAACCGTCCACTTGGAGGTGTGATGGTGTGATCGTTTTCCACCGGGAACTCGCGGTGGCGACCCATTGTGGCCGAAATCGAATGATAGCCGATCTGGCGACATGTCTAGCAAAATGCGAGTACGTACCCGTTGGCTTGTGGTGGCGGCTGTTCTAGCGTTAGCCCAGTCGGCCAGCGTGACAGTGCAAGCCCAATTTTTCTGGAACTGGAACCAGCAAGATCAGAATAACAGGCAGCGGTCCCGGCCGCAGTCGGGCGGCCTTTTCGATTGGTTCGGCGGCGGCCAGTATAATTCGCGACCCCGCGACGACGATTCCTACCGTCCGCCGCGCCAGCGGCAATATCAACCGCAACAACAGCCAAGCGAAAGCTCGCGTGCGCCAGCGCCGAAAAAAGCGGAGGCGAAAGACGAGCAGGCCGGGCCTAAGACTTCGATCGTCGTGATGGGCGACGACATGGCCGATTGGCTTGCCTATGGCCTCGAAGATGTCTTCTCCGATACGCCGGAGATTCGCGTCGTTCGCAAGAACAAACTTAACTCAGGCCTGCTGCACTACGATGCGAAAGGCGATCTCGACTGGTGGCACGTCGCGCGCGATACGTTGGCGCAAGAGAAGGCCGACTACGTGGTCATGATGCTGGGCATCGGCGACCGTCAAGCCATTCGCGTCAAGGATCTTGCCAAGGAGGCTGATACAAGAGCCAAGGATCAGCAGGCCAAAGATCAGGCGGCCAAGGATCCGCAGGCCAAGGACCGGCAGGCCAAGGACGAAGCCGAAAAAAAGGATGGGCAGAAGCCCCCGAAGACAAATGATATGGACGAGAACGGCACGTCCTCAGCGCAACGTGCCAAAAAAACTGCTAGCCCTGCCGAGTTTCGCAGCGAGGAATGGGAAAAGATCTACTCGCGGCGCATCGACGACACGATTGCTGCTCTTAAGAGCAAGGGCGTGCCGGTCATCTGGGTCGGTGTGCCATCACTTCGCGGCGCTCGCTCCTCGAGCGATGCGGCCTATCTCAATGAACTCTATCGCGCCCGCGCCGAACGCGCCGGCATCAAGTATGTCGACGTGTGGGACGGATTCGTGGATGAAGCCGGCAAGTATTCCAATTATGGTCCCGATTATGAAGGGCAGGTGCGCCGGCTGCGATCGAGCGACGGCGTTTTCTTCACCAAAGCTGGAGCGATCAA
>JBKPLN010000633.1:0-1878 GCA_046731635.1 Pseudomonadota bacterium
CGCGCAAGGCGCACTGGTCGCGCCCGATGGCGGCGTGCGTGAAGCGGAGCGCGCGCTGAAAAACGGCGCGCTGGGTGTGCAGATCTATACCAACATCTCCGGCAAGCCTCTCGACGACCCGGCTTTCGATCCGTTCTTCGCCGCCATGAACCGGCTCAACAAGCCGATCTGGATGCATCCCGCGAGAGCCGCCAATTTTCCTGACTACCTGACCGAGAAGAAATCGAAATATGAGATCTGGTGGACGTTCGGATGGTCCTACGAGACTGCGGCTGCCATGGCGCGGCTTGTATTCTCCAAGGTCATGGACAAATACCCGAACCTGAAAATCATCACGCACCATTTCGGCGGCATCGTGCCCATGCTGGAAGGCCGCATTGGCCCAGGTTGGGATCAGCTCGGCGCCCGCACCTCCGACGAAGACCTCAGCGTCATCCTGAAACAGCTCAAGAAGCGTCCGCTCGATTATTTCAAGCACTCGTTCTATGCCGACACCGCGGTGTTCGGCGGCGTGCCGGCGACCCATGCGGGCCTTGCCTTTTACGACCCCGACAAGATTGTATTCGCGTCAGACTGCCCGTTCGATCCCGAGAAGGGCACGATGTACACGCGCGAAACCCTGCGCATCCTTGAAGGCATCGACATGCCCAAAGCGGACAAGGAAAAGATCTGGCACGGCAACCTCGAGGCGATCACGGGCGTGACGTTCAAGAGTTAGTCGACGAGATCATTCCTCCGTTCGTCCCCGCGCAGGCGGGGACCCAGCAAAACGATTTGATTGCATCGATCATGTGCTGGATTCCCGCTTGCGCGGGAATGAACGGAAATTGTTGCAAGCGGTGTCACCGTCATGCCCACGCTTGTCGCACAGGGCCGGGCATGACGATGGAGAGATTATACGAAGTGCCTAAACTCTCTCCGTTCGTCCCCGCGAAAGCGGGGACCCAGCGCGGGAAACTTTAATCTGGATTCCCGCTTGCGCGGGAATGAACGGAATTGGGCCAGCTCTATCTCAGAAACCCCAGGTGAAGGCGCCCTTGACCGCGTGGGTCTGGGCGTGTGCGGCGAGCTCGCCCTGGTAGAAAGCGCCCAGCTTGGCCCAGGGGCTGAAGCGCCAATCGAAGCCGGCTTCGACCAGCGCCGCATCGCGCGCGATCGGCACGCCCGCGATCGAGAACGCCGCACCCGTGCTCTGGAAGGCCAGCGCCGCACTCGGCGTCACGTCGCCGAAGGCATGCTGCCATTGCAGCGTGCCGCGCGGCACCAGCACCGTGCCATTGGCCAGCGGCACCGCGGTGGCGGAGCGGAAGCCGAGGAAGGAATAGCCGATGTTCTCCTTTGCGCTTGCGCCCGACAGCGCCGCGACGCCGCCGCTCTCGAGGAACGAACCATCGCGCAGATGCACATAGGCAAGCCCGGCCAGCGGCTCGACCGCGACGCGATTGAACGTGAGGCCATAGCCGACCTCGCCGAACACCTGCCCGACATTGCCGTGGAAGCTCGCCCTTCGTCTGGTCGGTGAAACCGGGGAAAAAGATGCTGCGGCTGGTGTCGATGTCGTCGAACGAATAAGAGGCGCCGCCGCGCACATTGAAGGCGCCGAGACGGCCGGTGGCATAGGCGCCGAGTTGCACGCTGTCGATCCCGGCACTGCTGGCGCGGGTGGGAACGTCGAGGTCGGAGCGCAGATAGCCGGCGACAAAACCGGCGCGCAGGGTGTCGCCGAAGCGTGCATCGACGCCGGAGAGGAAGCCGCCGAACCGGCTCGTCAACGACGCCGCATTGCCGTCGCTGTCGGTGCGGCCCCAGCCGCCGAGACCGAGCGCCCAGAAGGTGAGATCGCGCCATGCACCGTACGCGCCGGGCGCACCCTTCACC
>JBKPLN010000634.1:0-4581 GCA_046731635.1 Pseudomonadota bacterium
GCTTCCCTGCGCCGGCTCAACTCATAAAGGCCAAGCGCGGCGACCGGCCCGACAAGCGCGAACCCGGTGGCCAATGGATAAAGCAGCGGTAGTATCGAATAGCCGAATGCCAGCCGCGCCAGCACAAAGCCAACGATAGGATAAATGATGCAGAGAAACATGGCGTGGGTCGGCATTGCGTAAAAATCGTCCGCACCCTTGGCGAGTGCGTCCCGCAGGTCCGAGAGACCGATTTTTCGGACCACCGGTTGCGCGGGATGGCTTCCCGCACCGACAAGAATGTTTGAAAAAGCCATGCTTACCTCCCGAGACCTGGCTTGGATGGCGTGGCGCAGGAACGATGATCAGAGCGAGCTTTTGCCGGCTCTTGATCGCGTCACGTCATGAGCCAAATGGAACTGTAACATGTGCGACGCGCACGCGCAGATCACAAATTCGCGCTTGACGGGTCATCTGCCGGAAGGGGCAGAGTGCAACGCACGCGCACGCCCGCGGGATCATAGTCAACGTTAATCCTGGCCTGGATTTGCCCGCGCAGCACGAACGCCAGCAGTCGCGAACCGAATCCCTCCCGCTTCGGCGGTGTCACCGCGGGCCCGCCACTTTCCATCCAGTCAAAGGTTAAAGTGCGGCGCGAGGCATCGATTGTCACGCTCCACGTGACCTCGACCTTGCCACCATAGACAGACAGCGCTCCATATTTCGCCGCGTTGGCAGTAAGCTCATGAACGGCCATCCCCAGCGAAACGGCAACCTGCGAGTTTAGAGCGACCTCAGGACCGCTGAGCACAATCCGCTCATGGCTTCCGTCATCGAAAGCATCGAGTTCGCTGCGCAGGATGTCCTCGAATTTGACCGCGCGATCATCGTCGGCGAGAAGCAAATGCGTCTTGGCAAGCGACTGTATGCGGCCGAACAGCGCCGTCTTGAAGTCCTCGATGTTATCGACTGCGCGCGCGGTCGAGCCCGCGATTGCCTGGACCATCGCGAGCGTATTTTTGACGCGAGCAGTTCACGAACCAGCAGGGTCTTCTGTTCCTCGGCCCGCTTTCGATCGGTGATGTCCACCAGCATGTTCACAGCGCCGATTAAACGACCGGCTTCATCATGAATCGGAGTCGGGTAGGGGATGAATGGCACGCGCGTGCCATCCGGCCGTTCGGCGGCAGCTTCCATGCCCCGCACGACGCG
This sequence comes from Pseudomonadota bacterium, assembly GCA_046731635.1. Classification (GTDB taxonomy): domain Bacteria; phylum Pseudomonadota; class Alphaproteobacteria; order Rhizobiales; family Xanthobacteraceae; genus Pseudolabrys. The sequence continues at coordinate 1,192 of JBKPLN010000634.1, forward strand.
GGTCGGCCTTCAGTGCGATTGCCATCGGGCATTGATCGTGCGGAAGTGGCGTACCGTCAGGCCAGAACAGCTTCCAAGAGCCACACCATTCGCTGGAGCCGAGAAGCGGGCGATGCCCCCAGAGCGTTGCCGCTGCCTCGTTGTAATAGGTGATCCGCCCGGCGGCATCAGTGGTGTAGACCGCGGCAGGCAGTGCATCGAGCAAATCACGAAACCGGCGTTCGCGCTCGCGCAGGGTCGCATGGGACCGGGCGCTATCAATCGGCACAACATTGTCGCCGGCGGGCGCTTGACCGAATGTGGCGACAGCGCGGTCAAGTTCACTCTCAAGGAATCCGATCGTCTGGTCCATTTTCGAGGAATCCCCCCGTACGCAAACTGGCGACTGGCGCGCCGAGAAACTTCCGACTCCCTAGCGAGAACTCGACCGCGGTCAAAAAGTTGCGCCGGTTGCGGCAAATTTTCAGCCGTTTGATGGCTAGCCTTAACAAATTGTTGCCTTCAGTGGCGGACACCAGATTTCTGAAGAAAATCAAATGGTTCTTGACATCACATAGGCATCGACGAAGCCCAAGCGCGGATGCTCGAAAGCCCGTGGCAGCCGGCCCACAATGGCGAACCCTATGCGCTGCCACAATTGGACAGCGCGATCGTTCGAGGAAACGACAAAATTGAACTGCATGGCCCTGAATTTGCGCCCGCGCGCTTCATCCAGCGAGTGGGCGCACATGGCCCGAGCCACGCCCCGGCCGTATGCGCCCGGAGCAACGACATAGCCGCAGTTGGCCACATGAGCGCCGCCGCCCCGGTTGTTCGCTCGCAAGTAATAGGTGCCGACAATTGCGCCTTCGTCGTCCGCTACAAACACCGAGTGTCCGGGCGAGTGCCAATAGGCGAGCGCGTCGGATCGGGAGATGTCGCGCTGGATTGGATAGGTTTCTCCGGCGCGAAAGGTTGGCTCCAGAATTTGCCAGATCGCGTCATCGTCATGAGGTTCGGCTCGCCGGATCAGCATTGAAGGATCAAGTCCCGCAGACTTCATCATGATGAGGTCCATCTGACCTTCGAAGACGTGACATCGTACTCGGTAGTGCAAGGCTAGGAGGAAGGGCTGGCTGCGGCAACTCGAGCGACAAACTCCTGTATGATGAAGGGATGACCACTTTGAAATGGTTCATTTTGATCGTTGTGCTTGGCTACGGCGGGCTGCTGGCACTGATGTATATCTTCCAGCGCAATTTAATGTATTTCCCGGATCCCAGGCGCACGGCGCCAGCCATTGCGGGCCTGCCCCAAGCCGATGAGGTGACACTGACCAGCGCCGATGGCGAAAAGCTGATCGCCTGGCACGTGCCACCTCGGGGGTCCAGACCCGTCGTGATCTATTTTCAGGGCAATGCCGGGGGCCTCGATTTGCGAGCCGGGCGATTCAAATGGCTGACCGCAGACGGCACCGGTCTTGTGGCATTGTCCTATCGCGGCTATGGCGGCTCGACAGGCGAGCCAAGCGAGGCCGGCCTGATCAATGATGCCACGGCGGCCTACGACTTCGCTGCCTCGCGCTATCCGGCGGGGCGCATCGTGCTGTGGGGCGAGTCGCTTGGCACCGGAGTTGCCATTGCGCTCGCTGCCGAACGAAAAGTCGGCGGGATAATTCTGGACGCGCCCTTTACGTCCATCGCGGACGTGGGGGCCGCGGCGTATCCGTTCGCGCCGGTGCGCTGGCTGATCAAAGATCCCTTTCGTTCGGACGAACGCATCGCGCGCGTACGCGCGCCGCTGCTCGCATTGCACGGCGAACTCGATCGCATCGTGCCGATAAGATTCGGTGAGAAGCTTTTTTCGCTCGCCGGTGAGCCCAAGCGTATGGTTCGTTTCCCGCAAGGCGGACATGTCAATCTGGACGACTACGGCGCTGAGAAGGCGGTGAGGGTGTTCCTTGGCGAGGTTGTGCAGGCGGTTAATTGAGGGCAATCATCATGAAGTTGAGATGGTTATGCGCTGTGGCGCTGGTGGCTGGGGCTGTGCCTGCTGTTGCTGCCGAGCCGGTCCGCCATATCGGCATTCATGTGCAGCCTTTCTATGAAGCCGCGCTTACGCCGATGGGAGGCCGCAGGTTTCCGTCGGCAAGCAATACAACGCTCTGCTCGGCTCCGACCGCCGTGAGGACATCATTGCCGCACGTGACTTGATTGTCGCGAGGCCGGGCGTGGTCACGCCCATGACCATGATGGTGCTGGCGATCAGGCTCTATGACGTCGGCTTGCGCGACGAGGCGGTATTTTGGTTCTACGTCGCCAAGGAGCGGTACATCGTAATGTCGGAAGTGTTGAACGTGAAAACGCCTGCGCTTGCGCAAGCTGACGACGCCGTACGCAGCTTTGCGACATTGGCTGGACCGATCATCAACGGCTATGCCTTCTGCGATCTCGCGAGACAGAAAGAGCAGCACGCAAAGGCGGTCGAGTGGGTGGAAGCCAACCCTTATGAAGTGATGTTCATGGCATCGGCACCCGCTTTGCCTGGTGATCGCACCGCAAATGCAAGGAGCGCAATTGCCAACGCAAAGGAACGTGGCGCCAAGGAGCGAGCATACTTCGACGACGTCAGGGTGCGCGAGGCGTACTACGCCACGCGCAAACAGAATGAGGCCGAGGTTAAATTCTGCTGGGGGGACTAGTCGGCTCAAAAACAATGGCGCGGGCGATCTGGGCCCGCGCCTCGGAATATCGAGAAAATCTATATTATCAGCCCATGCGCGGACCGCGATGGTGACCTCCGCCGCCTGGGCCGGCTCCGGGTGTCGGGCGTGGCTTGGCCGGCAACAAACCTTCACGCTGCATCTTCTTGCGCGCGAGCTTGCGGGCCCGGCGGATCGCTTCCGCCTTTTCCCGCGCCTTTTTTTCCGATGGTTTCTCGTAGTGGCCGCGAAGCTTCATCTCGCGGAAAATCCCCTCGCGCTGCATCTTCTTCTTCAGCGCCTTGAGGGCCTGGTCAACGTTGTTGTCGCGAACGAGAACTTGCACGCTTGCTCCTTCGTTGTGAGTCCGACGGGTTAAGTTAAAAGGGCCCCGCAGGCGGGGCTTTGAGTCGCGCGGCTCTAGCAGAAAAGGCGTTAAGAGTCCATTCGAGCAAACCGTCGGTTTCGAGCCACGATACGATGCGCGACCGCCCGGCCCGCATAACCACCGATGACGATTATAGATTTCGTCGCAAATGCCGCGGTCGCGCTACGGGGACCGTTTCAGAGTGTCAGCGTGGCCATATCCGCGTGACGTGTCCCATTTTGCGCCGGGGTTGGGCCTCCCCCTTGCGATAGATATGCACGGACGTTCCGGGCACCGTGAGCCATCGAGCGGCATCGTCTACTTCGGCGCCGATCAGGTTCAG
>JBKPLN010000635.1:0-4137 GCA_046731635.1 Pseudomonadota bacterium
GGGTGTGCCGCCGCGCTAGGAACATCATGTTGCAGTCTCAGTTGACTTCGTGGCTACCGACCCACTGTTGCCTCCTCGGTTCCAGCGTCGGTTGCTGGGGTCGCCGTTAGGTACTCTGGCGGCGGCCCCTTTGTTTTGGCACATACTCGAGAAGTTTTTTTGTTCGAGAAGGTTTTTTTGGCGTTTTGCGTCAAACACCTCACCGGCCCAAGTTCCATTTTCAAGTTAAAGCCACTGTTCCGCCTGGGAACGCCGACCATGGCTGCGCGTGTCACGGAATCACTTGCGAAAGAGGAGGCGTAAATGCTCAAGAAATTGATGATGTCTACCGCGCTGAGCGCCGTCGTGGCGACGGCGGCGTTTGCGCAGACACCGAGTTCGCCGAGTTCGTCCAGTGATACGCCGGCGGCTAAGTCGGAATCGTACAGCCCACCAGCCGCGAAGTCCGAGGATGCGGGCAAGATGAATTTTGTATCGTCGCAGAAACCCGATCAATGGCTGGCGAGCAAATTCAAGGGCACCGACGTGCTCGGATCTGACGGCCAGAGCATAGGCGACGTCAGTGATATCTTGTTGGACAAGAGCGGAAAGGTCGAGGCGTTCATAGTCAGCGTTGGCGGTTTCCTCGGCGTGGGAGCAAAGGAAGTGGCGCTAGCGCCAAACTCCTTCGACGTGGTCCGTGGCCAGGACGGCGCAGCTGATAAACTCAAGGTCTCCGCAACGAAGGATCAGCTTAAGGACGCGCAGAACTTTGCCCGGTATGAGCCACCGCGCCCAACGCCGACCACCGGCGCAGGCGGTGGCATGAAGCCTTCGGGCAGCACCCCGCCCACCAACCGCTAATTCGTCGCTTGGCTTAAGTAACAAGTGCGGCCCCGGGTCGATCCCCCGGGGCCGCAACACGTCTGCTCCACCATCCCAGGGACAATGAAGCCCCAGCCTTGGCTGTTAAAGAATTTCACCTTACCGATTGCCATGTCCTCAATCCTTACTCAGCCACGCTTCGATTTCGGCGGCCTCATCAAGGTGTCAAAGTCCACCGAATGCGCTTAGCCAACTCAGCCTTGCGAACGTGTGGGTTCTGTAGAAGCACCCGAGCGCACTTGGCCTGCACCGCAGGGCTTAACTCGCTGGCCCAACTTGCGCAGCATCCAAGACCAAGACTGGCCATTAAGGCTGTATCGGATTTCGGACTGAAGGCAACATCTATAGCGCGAGTTGCAGTTTGCGCTACCAAGCAGATGCCCGACATCGTCGTCTATTTGGTTGTCTTTGGACTCGGCTTTGCCGCCGGATATGCCGTTCGTGAGTACATATCTCATCAGCGCCGCCGCGAGCATTATTGAGTGGGCCAATGCCGCATTCGGTCAACGAATCTCTAGTGTTACTGCTGGGTGTTGCCGAATAATTGCAAGCTGAAAATATTCGGGTACGAGTCGGACTCCGCCCAGCGAATGTCGCAATTCATTGTAGGAATGACGGCCCCGACCTTCGGGGACTAGGGGACGGGGTAAGATCGGAGCCGCGCTCTCTTTGGGGATCGAGAGCGGCCCCGATTTTCGCATTCCGTCCATTTGCACACAAGTGAATAAGCATTTTGGTACGTCCTGTGATGGCCGTCACAGCCAACCGCTTCCCAATGGCCTACAACAAAAAACAAGAAGCGAGGACCGCGTGAACGATCCTCGCCTCCCTGTCAGATCAAGACCTTGATATTGCCGCGATGCCCGGAAGCAGGCGGCAATATTGATCTTGACTTAACATTGACTCGAAAGTTCTGCCGAACTCTCGGGCCACGCGGCGCGACCCTCACGGATCACGTCTGCGCACCATCAAACGGTTTTCAAGCCGCCGTTTATGACAGCATCGGCCCCGCCATTGACGTCCATGATCATCAATAGCGGTCCCCGTTGGCTCCCCGAACCTGAACCTTCGGCTCAAGTCGTGGCGGGGGTGCCGCCCCAGGGACGGCTGGCCATCAGCCGCGATCCTTGGGTCGGAAATGGCAAACTTAATTCCTCAATGAATGTTCCGCACCTACTCTGTGGATTCAGTGGATTACGCCCGCGCTAATGCTTAAACGGGCCCGGGCATCAACTCGTGGCACGCGCTAATCAGGAATTATTCCGCTGCAGTCGTGATCAACTGGGCTGTCATTTGTTGCCCGAGCTCCCTTTACTGTGGCTTGCCTTCTGGCTCGAACTCCACGGGTGCAAACTAGATACGGGCCGTGTGAGTATTTGGCTTTGAAAATAGCGATTACCATCTGGCCCTCCAGCGGATCGAGTTCTCCGACGCGAGCCCGCATGGCTTGGTCATTGTAGCGGTAATTAATCTCATAATAGCGCACATCTGAGATCTGCCATCCGGTCTGCTTTTCATTGTACTTCTTGATGGCCTGATAACTCCGCTCAGCGGTCTCGGCGTCATTGGCTGGAGGCAGAAAGAATTTCATGTGCGCCTTCCGGTTACGATTCTATCGGCAATTATCTTCCCTGACCCAATTAGAAGGCCGGACAGCGAAAAAATGCCCATGCAAAAGGAGGGCACTCCGCCGGCATTAAATGATATTGAGACCGAGCAGTAACAGATAGCCAAGGGCGCCCATCCAGAACGCTGTGACGACGATCAAGAAAACGATTATTGCCGCTATGAGTAAGTCTGACATGACTTTCCCGTGTACTAAGGGGGCCGCCGCAGATGGTGAGACGGCGAGCCCAACCACTAACTGGAGTTGAGCGAAACCGGTCGATGACCACTAAAAATTCTACCCAACAGGGAGAGCGTAGCTATTGCATTTGACATGGGTGCAACATCACCGCCGCTGTTTCCCGGCTTGGTTGAGTTTCTGACCGACTGTTGTATATCGGTGGCATGTTGTGGAGTAGCTCTCGGGGCAGGCCATTAAACGCGCCTGCTGCTTACATTCATCCGTGCCAGCCAATCGTCGCCAGGCAGCCTCCCTCTGGACCGGGTTGGGCGCATGAAGCACGATGGCTATCGGCTACAGATCCATGTCCGCGATGGTCGGGTACGACTTTTCACGATGAATGGAGCCGACTGAAGCGCTACCCTCGCATTGTAGAAGAAGCCGTTCGCATCAAAGGCAGCGCGGTCATGGATGCCGAGGTCGTTTGTCTGATCAAGAAGGGCGTGCCCGATTTCGATACGCTCCACAGTCGGACCGGCGATCATCTGGCGGTGGCCTGTGCCTTCGATCTGTTGATGCATGATGGCGACGATCTACGACGCCGTCCGTTTCGGGAGCGCAAGTTGGCTCTCAGCAAGCTTCTGATCCGATCGCGGGATGGCATTCAGTACGTTGAACACACCGAGGGGCACGGCGAAAAATTATTCGAGGCCGTGTGCGATTTGGGATTGGAAGGCATCGTGTCCAAGCGTCTCACATCAGTTTATCGCTCGGGGCCATCAAAAACTTGCATCAAAGTCAAAAATCCGAAGGCACCCGCGGCCACTCGCGCTATTGATGGGACGTTCTAATGACCCTGAAAGTGATCATAGCTCTTTTGCTGATCGCCGTACCGGTGTGCGCACAGGCTCAAAAGCCGAGGGTGACCAAGGATGACGCACAGAAAGTCGTGACAATTATCAGCGGCGACAAAGCCAAGACCCAAACCTATTGCGAAATACAAAAACTTGCTCAGCAGATGGAGCAGGCCTACGAGAAGAACGACAGCAAAACGGCCAATGAATTGTCCGAAAAAATTGACACACTGGAAGATACTCTCGGTCCCGAATATGCCGAACTGATCAACGGACTTCAGGACCTCGATCCGGAGAAAGACAAGCTCGGCGCGGAGATTATGTCGATGTTCGAAACGCTCGACGGGCTGTGTGCGAAGTAGGTTTCAAAAATCCGAAGTCACCCGCAACTCGCGCAAAAACCCCACCGGCAGGGGTTTGATTCTGCCGGTGGGGCGAGTCCACCGGCAAAGATGGGTTTGTTTGCCGGTGCTGTAGCTGGAGGAACTGAAGGAGGTTAAGCGAGTGGCGTGGCACCCGTCATCTGTGAATAATGTGCAGAAGTCAACTTTTTGCTTAACTGTGCGCTGTCGGCAACAAATGGCACATCAGCAGAAAGGGCCGGGCGATGGTGAGGCCCGGCCCTAACAGCCA
>JBKPLN010000636.1:0-5014 GCA_046731635.1 Pseudomonadota bacterium
GTGTTCAAGCTCGACAATGTCGAGGTGCCGGAATTCTGGTCGCAGGTTGCCTCCGACGTCCTGGCGCAGAAATATTTCCGCAAGGCCGGCGTCCCCGCCCGCCTGAAGAAAGTCGAGGAGAATTCCGTACCGTCCTTCCTCTGGCGCTCGGTCGCCGACGAGGACGCGCTCGCCACGTTGCCCGAGAAGGAACGTTACATCGGCGAGGTCAGCTCCAAGCAGGTGTTCGACCGTCTTGCCGGCACGTGGACCTATTGGGGCTGGAAGGGCGGTCACTTCGATTCCGAGGAAGACGCGCAGGCCTTCTTCGACGAGTTGCGCTACATGCTGGCGACGCAGATGTGCGCGCCCAACTCGCCGCAGTGGTTCAACACCGGCCTGCACTGGGCTTACGGCATCGACGGGCCAAGCCAGGGCCACTACTACATCGATCCCTTCACCGGCAAGCTGACGAAATCGAAATCGGCTTACGAGCATCCGCAGCCGCATGCCTGTTTCATCCAGTCGATCAGCGACGACCTCGTCAACGAAGGCGGAATCATGGACCTGTGGGTGCGCGAAGCGCGCCTGTTCAAGTACGGCTCCGGAACCGGTACCAATTTCTCGGCGCTGCGCGGCGAAGGCGAGCGCCTCTCCGGCGGCGGCAAGTCGTCCGGCCTGATGTCGTTTTTGAAGATCGGCGACCGCGCGGCGGGCGCCATCAAGTCGGGCGGCACCACGCGCCGCGCCGCAAAGATGGTGATCGTCGACATCGATCATCCGGACATCGAGACCTACATCGACTGGAAGGTGCTCGAGGAGCAGAAGGTGGCGGCGCTCGTCACCGGCTCCAAGATCAACCAGAAGCACCTCAAGGCGATTCTGAAGGCCTGCGTGAACTGCGAGGGCTCGGGCGATGATTGCTTCTCGCCTGAGAAAAACCCGGCGCTGAAGCGCGAGATCAAGCTCGCGCGCAGGAGCCACGTGCCCGACAACTACATCAAGCGCGTGATCCAGTTCGCCAGGCAGGGCTATAAGGACATCTATTTCCCGACCTATGACACCGATTGGGATTCCGAAGCCTATCTGACCGTTTCAGGGCAGAACTCCAACAACTCGGTGCGCGTCACGGATCACTTCCTGAAGGCGGTCGAGGCCGACGGCAAGTGGGACCTCACCTATCGCAAGAACGGCAAGGTCGCAACGACGCTCGATGCGCGCGCCTTGTGGGAGAAGATCGGCTACGCCGCCTGGGCCTCGGCCGATCCTGGCCTGCAATATCACACAACGGTCAATGACTGGCACACCTGCCCGGCTTCGGGCGAAATCCGCGCCAGCAATCCATGCTCGGAATACATGTTCCTCGACGACACCGCGTGCAATCTGGCGTCGTTGAACCTGCTCACCTTCCGCGACGAGAAGACTGGCCAATTCCAGGTCGAGAGCTACGAGCACGCGGTGCGGCTGTGGACCGTCGTTCTCGAAATCTCGGTGATGATGGCGCAGTTCCCCTCGCGCCAGATCGCGGAGCGTTCGTTCGAATTCCGCACCCTCGGGCTCGGCTATGCCAATATCGGCGGCCTGCTGATGACTTCCGGCATTCCGTATGACTCCGATGCCGGCCGCGCCATCGGCGGCGCGCTGACCGCGATCATGACCGGCGTTTCCTATGCGACTTCGGCTGAAATGGCCGAGAAGCTTGGATCATTCCCCGGCTACAAGAAGAACCGCGAGCACATGCTGCGCGTGATGCGCAATCATCGTCGCGCGGCCTATGGCGAACGCAGCGGATATGAAAAGGTCGCGACCCCGCCGGTGCCGCTCGACCACGCCGCCTGCCCCGATCAGGCGCTGATCGCGCATGCCAAGTCTGCCTGGGACCGCGCATTGGCGCTTGGTGAAAAGCACGGCTATCGCAATGCCCAGGCCACCGTGATCGCACCGACCGGCACCATCGGCCTGGTCATGGATTGCGACACGACGGGCATCGAGCCGGACTTCGCGCTGGTCAAGTTCAAGAAACTCGCCGGCGGCGGCTACTTCAAGATTATCAATCGCGCGGTGCCGGAAGCGCTGCGCACGCTGGGCTACAGCGAGGCGGACATCGCCGAGATCGAGGCCTATGCCGTAGGCCATGGCACGCTGGCGCAGGCGCCCGCGATCAACCACACCACGCTGATGGCGAAGGGCTTCACCGAGGAAGCGATTGCCAAGGTGGAGAAGGCCCTGCCGACCGCGTTCGACATCAAGTTCGTCTTCAATAAGTGGACGCTCGGCGAGGACTTCTGCCGCGACAAGCTCGGCATTTCGGCCGAAGACCTTGCCTCCCCAACCTTCGATCTCCTGGCCGCGCTCGGCTTCGGCAAGCGCGAGATCGAGGCCGCCAACATCCATGTCTGCGGCGCAATGACGGTCGAAGGCGCGCCGCACCTGAAGGCGGAGCACTATCCGGTGTTCGATTGCGCCAATCCGTGCGGCCGCACGGGCAAGCGCTATCTCTCGGTCGAGAGCCACATCCGCATGATGGCGGCGGCGCAGCCGTTCATTTCCGGCGCCATCTCCAAGACCATCAACATGCCGAACGATGCGACGGTGGAGGACTGCAAGGCAGCCTATCTGCTGTCCTGGAAGCTCGCATTGAAAGCCAATGCGCTGTACCGCGACGGCTCCAAGCTGAGCCAGCCGCTGAACGCGCAGTTGATCGCGGATGAGGAAGACGAGGACGACGTCATCGAGACGTTCCTCGAGCGTCCGGCCGCCGCGCGCGCAACGGGCCTCGCCGAAAAGGTGGTGGAGAAGATCGTCGAGCGCGTCACCGTGCTGCGCGAGCGCGAGCGCATGCCCGACCGCCGCAAGGGCTATACCCAGAAGGCTGTTGTCGGCGGCCACAAGGTCTATCTCCGCACCGGCGAATACGACGACGGCCGCCTGGGCGAGATCTTCATCGACATGCACAAGGAAGGCGCGGCGCTTCGCTCCATCATCAACAATTTCGCCATCGCGGTGTCGCTCGGCCTGCAATATGGCGTGCCGCTGGAGGAATATGTCGACGCCTTCACCTTCACCCGCTTCGAGCCGCAGGGGCCGGTGCAGGGCAACGACTCGATCAAGTACGCGACCTCGATCCTCGACTACGTCTTCCGCGAGCTCGCGGTCTCCTATCTCGAGCGTTTCGATCTCGCGCACGTGGATCCGAGCGAGGCCGGCGGCTTTGACGCGCTCGGCAAGGGCGTGGAGGAAGGCAAGCCTGCGCCCGCGACCAACTACGTCTCCAAGGGCCTGACGCGGTCCCGCACGGATCGCCTGTCCGTGGTACGCGGCACGACGCCCGGTTCGGGCGGCAATGTCACCGCCCTCGCCTCCGTCGGCGGTGCCCGCGCCGAGGTTTCGGGCACAACGGCGCTCAAGAGCGAACCGGAAGTCAAGCTCTCGCCCGCAGAACAGCTTGAGCATCGCATCGATGTTCAGGACGCCCGCGCACAGGCAAAGGCGGCAGCCTCGGAGAAACGTGCCGAAGCAAAGGCCAAAGGCTACGAGGGCGAGGCATGCACGGAGTGCGGCAACTTTACCCTGGTGCGCAATGGCACCTGCATGAAGTGCGATACCTGCGGGTCAACGACGGGGTGCTCGTAAACATTCCGAACAGCATCGTCGCAGCGACAGCGATAGCCGGCCTGCTTCTTGCGGGATGCGCGGGCCATTCGCTCGACTGCGTCACAGGCACGTCGAGCAAGGACTGCGTGCCCGGAACTATCGGCCATCAGCAGATGGTGCAGGAGCGCCAAGGCGAGGATACGGTCGCTTCGATCGACGATGCCCGCTGCCGTTCGTACGCAGCGCCGGGATCGAAGGATTACTTTGATTGCCGCAGCCGGACAGCGAGTGCGCGAAAACTGTCGCGGTAGGCCGGCAGCCCACGCATTCGCGCCGATCAGGTCCCTCGACTATTCTTCAGGCGGAGCAGCACATAGCCATATTTGAAGCTGCGGCTGTCGTCGCCGAGCGCTTCGACCTTGAACGTGCCGGCGGTCTGAAATGCCTTCACGCCCGGTCCATGCATCAATGTCGTCTGGTCGCCATCCATCGAGCGCCAGTAGATCTTGGCGTCGGTGTTTGACTCGAAGATGGTGAAGAACACCGTGTGCCGCTCGCCGTCATCGACGATCGTCTTCGGCGGCGACCCGCCCCGCTGGGTGCCCGAACCCAGCGACTCAAACGCGTCGATCTGGCCGAAATCGAAGACCTGAGCGCGTGAGGTATCGGAGTGCAAAAATACGCCGGCGCAGAGCAGCGCCGACATCGCAACGGTGCGCATGACAGGTTGCAGAGTCATAACCTTCGACCTCGGTAAGATTTGCCTCCTATAACACTAATTTCAACCGGTTCGTTCCGATGCCACGGCGGCGCGGGATAATCGGACTTTGCTGCAGCCCTTTCGCCGCCGCAATGCACAAGTATGCGAGCACCATGGGCACCAAATTTACCTGGGATTATGACCGGGGCGAGACCGTCGCAGACGCCGTGGTCCATATCCTGGGGATTGCCATCGCAATAGGCGGTGCGGCAGTGCTTACCGTCATTGCCGTGCACCAGGGCGGCATCAGGGAGGTGACCGCGGTAGCGATCTATCTCGTCGGGTTTCTGGCGATGATCGGCTTCTCCGCGGCATACAACTTGTGGCCGGTGTCGCCGCTAAAATGGTGGTTGCGACGCCTGGATCACTCGGCGATCTATCTGCTGATAGCAGCGACCTATACCGCTTTCATGCTGCCGATGCACGGCATGACCCCCGCCCTCGTGCTCATCGTCGTCTGGTCCGTCGCGATCGCCGGCATCGCGATCAAGCTCCTGTGGCCCGGCCACTTCGACCGCACCGCGGTCGGTCTGTATCTTTCAATGGGCTGGAGCGGCGTCTTCACGATCGGCCCCATCACCGCGGCGCTCGCGCCGGCAACGCTATGGCTCATCGGTGCAGGCGGCGTGCTTTATTCTGTAGGCGTCATCTTTCACGCCTGGAACAGCCTGCGTTTTCAGA
>JBKPLN010000637.1:0-8980 GCA_046731635.1 Pseudomonadota bacterium
ACCCCAGTCCGTGCGGCACATCCCCGAGCTCATTTCCGCCCTGCGAGGCAGTAAATTTTCCGAAGACATCGCGGGTCGACAGGGGGACACGCGGATTGACCAGCACTCCCGCCAGCGGCGGCAGGTCTACCGGATCAGAGAGCAACTCGCCGACACCGCGCATGATGCGCGGGCGCGATGCAACACAGACCGGCACATCGGCGCCCACGGCCTGCGCCGCCGACATGATGCGCGCATCATCGAGAGCGATTTCGTTGGCGCCGGCAATCAGCCGCAACGTGGCCGCGGCGTCGGCCGACCCGCCGCCGAGACCGGCTGCTACCGGAATGTTTTTTTCAATTGAAAAGCGGCCGGCCTTGACCGCCCCGATGCAGTTGCGCGCAGCAGCAAGTGCCTTCAGCACCAGATTGTTGGTGATGGCGCCGCTATCGGCCGCGAAAGGACCAGTGATCTCAAGCGTATCCTTGTTGTCAGGCTCAAGTGTCAGCGTATCGGCCACGTCCGCAAATGCCACGAGACTTTCCAGTTCGTGATAGCCGTCGGCGCGGCGGCCGAGCACTCGCAGGGTCAGGTTGATTTTGGCAGGAGCCTTCTCGAGCAGCGTCACGCTCACACGAAGACCTATCGCTCACGCGTCAGCTATCAGCCGCCGTCCCCGCTTTTCCTAACGGCCTTGGCCTGCGATGAAGTCTCGTCGGGCAAGCCTGACTTGAGTTTCTCCTCGATCTTCGGGAGCTCCTCCGCGTCAGGTTTGAGATCACGCGCATGGGCCCATTGGAATTTGGCCTCAAGCACCCGACCGACCCTCCAGTAAGCATCGCCCAGATGGTCGTTGATCGTCGGATCCTCCGGCTTGAGCTCGATCGCGCGCTCGAGCTGCTTGGTGGCTTCCTCGTAATTGCCGAGGCGGTAATAGGCCCAGCCGAGAGAGTCGACGATATAGCCGTCATCAGGCCGCTGCTGGACGGCCTTCTTGATCATCTCCATGCCCTCGTCCAGATTGACGCCTTGGTCAATCCAGGAATAGCCGAGGTAATTGAGCACGTGCGGCTGATCGGGGAACAGCTCGAGCGCTTTCTTGAGGTCTATCTCAGCCTTCGCCCACTGCTTCGAGCGCTCGTAACAAATGCCGCGGAAATAAAAGACGATCCAGTTCGCTTTTTCCGGCTTCGAAATGGTCGCAATGCCCTTGGAGTAGATGTTGGAGCATTCCGCAAACTTCTTGTGGCCGCGCAGCACGTTGCCCAACGCCATGATGGCTTCGAGATCATCCGGATTTTGCTTGATCAGAGCCTCGAGATGTTTCTGCGCGTCGTCCGCACGTTCGAGGCTATCGAGATTAGCTGCCATCTGGATGGCGGCGTTGCGATGCAGCGGCGAACTTGGCGGCACACGCTCGTAAATCTTGATCGCCAGTTCCGGCTTCTTGAGGGCTTCGTACAGATCGGCAAGCGAGAGCAGCGCAAGCGGATGGCTGGGGCTGAGAAACAGGGACAGTTGCAGGTAAACGAGGCCCAGATCCTCGCCACCACGACGACCGAGCGACGCACCGAGGCCATAGAGCGCTTCAGCGGCGCCCGCCTGGGCATTCGTGACAAGCGCCGGCAGTTTTTCGCCCGCCTTGAGCTTTTCCATCGATTCCATCACCAGCGGGTGGCGCGGTAATGCCTTGTCGAAAGCCTCGAAGACGGCCAGCGCTTCCTTCGGCGAGCGATTGTGCGAAAGCCAGCTGCCGTAAGCCTGCACAACTCGTAACGCCGTGGAGTCCAGCTTGTGGGCACGTTCGAGTCGCTTGCCCGCCTCCTTCTGGTTTCCGGCGAGGTCATAGATCAAACCGGCATGCAGGTCCTTGAAGATCGCGTACCAGTCCGGCCCGGCCAGGTGATCAATGGCCGCGATTGCTCCCTTGCTGTCGTTGGCGGCGAAGGTGCTCCAGGCGGACAGCAGGGACGCCGTAAGGTCCGTGATCGGACCACGGATGGATTGCGCCAGGTCGCGTTTTGCGGAGCCATATTGCTTGCGCTTGAGCGCGTTCACACCGAGCACCAGACGGGCGACGCGATCGTTCTTGTCGGCTTGCGCCACGCGCTCGGCAAACTTCACCGCTTCGTCGACGTCTCCATCGACCAGAAACGACAGGAAGGCGCGATCGAGCAATTCGGCGTTGTTTGGATCGCGTTTGAGCGCCGCCCGGTAATAGGCAGCCGCGGCGGCAGCATCCCGCTGCTGACCCGCATGTCGCGCAGCAAGGTAGCTGCCCGAGGCGCTCGTACTCGTCGATTGCAGGGCGCTGGATGGCTGCGCGTCAATTTGAAATGGTGCTGCCGCCAGAAAGGCGGCCAGTGCGCTGCCAGCAGTGCAGCGCCTCAAGCTCAAAACAGTCACTGGCGATGCTCCAATGAGATGGCGGTCGCGCGCTTGCGCGCGAACCACCGAATGTGACGCCGAGAATGGCCTTTTTGCGCCGCAACCGCAAGAACATCGCGCAGTGCGAGCGGAACGAGCTTGACGCGTCCGGGTGGCGGGATCGTGACCGAATTTCGCCAGTGATCACATATTTGGATAGTTCGGCCCTCCGCCGCCTTCGGGCGGAACCCAGGTAATGTTCTGGTTTGGGTCCTTGATATCGCAGGTTTTGCAGTGAACGCAGTTTTGGGCGTTGATTACGAACTTTGGGACGCCGGCTTCATCCACCCATTCGTACACACCGGCAGGACAATAACGCGCCGAGGGGCCTGCGAAGACGTCATGCTCGGATTTTTTCTGCAACGCGAGGTCGGCGACCAGGAGGTGAACCGGCTGATCTTCCTCATGATTCGTATTTGACAGAAAAACGGAAGAAAGCCGGTCGAAGGTAATTTTGCCATCAGGCCTCGGATACGAAACCGGCGTGCATTCTGAGGCGGGCTTCAGGGAGGCATAATCGGGCTTGCCGTGGCCAAGCGTGCCGAACACCGAAAAACCCAGGGTGTTTGTCCACATGTCGAGCCCGCCAAGCATAATCCCCCCAAGGGTGCCGAATTTCGACCACAACGGCTTGGCGTTACGGACCTTCCATAGGTCCTGACCGATGGCCGACTGACGCCAGCCGGCATCGTAATCCACAAGCTCATCGTGGCTGCGGCCGGACGCGAGCGCGGCAGCGGCCGCTTCGGCAGCCATTATTCCCGACAGCATCGCGTTATGGCTGCCCTTGATGCGCGGCACATTCATAAATCCGGCGTCGCAGCCAATCAGCACCCCCCCGGGAAACGAAAGTTTCGGCACCGACTGGTAACCGCCCTCGGTCAAGGCACGCGCGCCATATGCGAGGCGCTTGCCGCCATCGAAAGTGTCTCGAATCCAGGGATGGGTCTTTAAGCGCTGGAATTCCTCAAACGGCGACAGATAGGGGTTGGCATAGTTCAGGTGCAGCACAAACCCGACCGATACCAGGTTGTCGTCAAGGTGATAAAGAAATGAGCCGCCACCGGTGGAATTATCGAGCGGCCAGCCGAATGTGTGCTGGACCAGACCTTTGCGATGCTTTTCCGGCGCGACCTGCCAGAGCTCCTTGAGGCCAAGCCCGAATTTCTGTGGCTCACGAGCGCTCGCCAGATCAAACTTTGCAATAACCTGTTTGCCGAGATTGCCGCGCGCACCTTCCGCCAAGAGCGTGTATTTGGCCCGCAATTCCATGCCGCGGGTGAAACTGTCCTTGGGCTCGCCATTCTTGCCGACACCCATATCGCCTGTCGCAACGCCCACAACCAACCCTTTTTCGTCAAAGAGAACGTCGGCGGCAGCAAAACCGGGATAGATCTCGACACCGAGGGCTTCTGCTTTCGTCGCCAGCCAGCGACAGACACTGCCGAGTGAGACTATGAAGTTGCCGTGGTTACTCATCAGCGGCGGCATGATGAAATTGGGCAGCCGAATGGCACCGGCGGCCGTGAGATAATAGAAGCGATCGTCGGTGACAGACGTCTTGATCGGCGTGTCTTCCGAGCGCCAGTCCGGCAACAGACGATCGAGGCCGATCGGATCGATGACGGCTCCGGACAAAATGTGGGCGCCCACCTCGGACCCCTTCTCCACAACCACGACCGAAATGTCCGGATTGATCTGCTTGAGGCGGATGGCCGCCGCCAGCCCTGACGGCCCGGCGCCAACAACAACCACATCGAATTCCATGGCCTCCCGGGCGGGCAGCTCAGGCATAGGCGTCTCCTCGATCTCGCAAGTCTAGCGCGAGTTTGGTGCGTTTGCTTGCTTGAGGAGTGTGCAAAAATATGGCGAGGATGCCCACATTGGCCATCTTTGCCGCTCTACCCCGGTGCGCGCCAGCCCGACAGACTGTATTTTGTTCGCCGCCATGACCCCCGAACGTGACCTTCTGACTTTCTATGCCGAGGCCGGCGTCGATGCCCTTCTGGGCGAAGTACCCGTCGACCGTTTTGCTTCGGCTGAGGACACGGCGCCCGCTGGCCGCGTTGGTCGACGGTCTCCGGTGCCGGATCTCCGCCCCGCGATGCAGGCGTCGCCACCACCTCCTCCTCCCGATGAAGCGACCAGCGACGCCCGTACTGCTGCAAAAAGCGCGGCAACGCTGGACGAGCTGCGCGGCATTCTTGAGAAATTCGAAGGCTGCAGTTTGAAGCCCACGGCGACACAGCTTGTGTTCGCCGATGGCAACCCGAAGGCGCGGCTGATGTTTGTCGGCGAAGCGCCGGGCCGCGACGAAGACATCGAGGGTCTTCCCTTTGTCGGCCGTTCCGGCAAATTGCTCGACCGCATGCTGGCCGCGATCGGTTTCGACCGTACATCTGTATACATCGCCAACATTGTCCCGTGGCGGCCGCCGGGCAATCGCACCCCGACGCCGCAGGAATCGCAAATCTGCCTGCCTTTCATCCTGCGCCAGATCGAGCTGGCCGATCCCGACATCCTCGTCTGTCTTGGCGGTCCGTCTGCGCAGGCACTCCTCGGCATCAAAGACGGCATCACCAAGACACGAGGGCGGTGGTTCAGTTTTCACACGGGCAAGCGCGATATTCGCGCAATGCCTACGTTTCACCCGGCTTTCCTGTTGCGCAGTCCGCTCCAGAAGCGGTTTGCCTGGCGCGATTTCCTGGCGATCAAAAAGGCGCTCGATCAGCGATAGGGGACCAGAATTGCGCCGGTCGCGATCAGGACCACACCGGGCCAGTCGGCACGGTCATGCAAGATTACCCGGTGACGGCAAACTTGATTGCAAACAGCAGCGCCAGGACGATCACCGCAGGCGAAGCCTCGCGTGGCTTTCCAGAAATAAGCTTGGCCAGCGCGTACGTAATAAAGCCGAGGCCAATCCCGGTCGCAATCGAATAGGTCAGCGGCATCGAGATTGCGCACACAACGGCCGGGGCATATTCCGTGATGTCCTCCCAGTCGATTTCGGCGAGGCCGCGAGCCATCACGCAAGCCACATAGAGCAGCGCTGCTGCCGAAGCATACGCAGGTACCATGCCCGCCAATGGCGCGAAAAACAGGGCGAGCAGAAAGAAAACGCCGACAAAGGCCGCGGTGAGCCCGGTACGGCCGCCAGCTGAAACGCCGGCGGCGCTTTCTATATAGCTCGTGGTCGTTGATGTACCGATCAACGCGCCGAACATCGCGGCAAAACTATCGGAAATCAGCGCTTCCTTCATTCGCGCGAGCTTGCCGTTTTTCATCAAGCCGGTGCGATGCGTCACGCCGATCAATGTTCCGGCATTGTCGAAAACATCCACAAAGAGAATCGAAAATACAACAATCAGAAAAGTGAGTTCGGTCACGCGCGAAAAGTCGAGCTGCAGCAGCGTCGGTGCAATTGAGGGCGGCATCGAAACGACGCCATTGAATTGTGCGAGCCCAAACGGCAGCCCGATGACCGTCACGACATGCCAATCAAGGTGGCGCCAACAATGCGCCGATAGTTGAGCCCGGCTATCAGCACGAACCCGAGCAGCATGAGAACCGGTGTGGGTTGCGTCAGATCGCCCAGCGTCACCAGCGTGGCGGGGTGGTCTACTATGACCTTGGCTTCCTCGAGCGCGATAATTCCCAGAAAAAGCCCGACGCCTGCCGACACAGCAAGCTTCAGGTTTTGCGGAATTGAATCGATGACGTATTGCCGTATTGGCAATACCGAAATCAAAAAGAACAGCACGCCGGAGCAGAACACAGCGGCCAACGCTTGTTGCCAGGTATATTTGTAGGTCAGCACGACGGTGAAGGCGAAGAACGCGTTGATGCCCATGCCGGGTGCGAGCGCAATCGGATAATTGGCATAAAGCGCCATCACCAGGGTGCTGACTGCGGCGGCGACGCAAGTTGCGACGAATACCGCGCCCTGATCCATGCCCGTCTTGCTGAGAATGATCGGATTGACGAACACGATGTAGACCATGGTCAGAAACGTCGTCACGCCGGCGATGAATTCGGTCCGGACGTCGGTGCCCTGCCCCGAAAGACCGAAATACCGTTCGAGCACGGCGCCAACCGGCGACTCGCTTCCCCGCGTTGGTGATGCCTTTTTTGGCTGTTTGACCATGTCGACCCTTAATTCTCGCAAGCCTACGCGCCTGCGTTCCGCAAGTCAGATGCCGATGTAGACGCTGTGGATACCGTGGCATACCGCTTCGCTTTAGCGCACCGGAGGAACAGAATTCGCTCCCCACGCTTTGTAGCTCACGGATTATAGTCGTCCGGGGGGACTTCGCTTGGAGCTCGCCATGGATTTTGATCCCGTACTCCTTGCCCGTTTACAGTTCGCCTTCACCATTATCTTTCACATCATATTTCCGAGCTTCACCATCGGACTCTCAGCCTATCTTGCGACGCTCGGCTGTCTCTGGCTGCGCAGCGGCGATGACCGTTTCCAGCATCTCATGCGGTTCTGGACCAAGATATTTGCGGTTTCTTTCGCCATGGGAGTGGTCTCCGGAATTGTGCTCTCGTATCAGATCGGCACGAACTGGAGCCGCTTTTCGGTCGTGGCCGGCAACGTGGTCGGACCTCTCCTCGGCTATGAAGTGCTTGCAGCATTCTTCCTGGAGGCGACCTTTCTCGGCATCCTCCTGTTCGGCTTCAACCGGGTGCCACCCTGGCTTTACGTCCTGTCGGCAGCGGCAGTTGCAGTCGGCACTGCCATGTCCGCGTTCTGGATCTTGTCAGCGAACAGCTGGATGCAGACTCCCGCGGGCCATGAAATGCGCGGCGGCATCGCTTATCCGGCGGATTGGCTGGCCATCGTCTTCAATCCAAGCTTCCCCTATCGCTTTGCGCATATGCTCAACGCGGCGTACCTGACCACCGGATTTGTGGTGCTGGCGGTTGGCGCGCGATATCTCCTTGCAGGCCGGCACATCCAGGAAGCTCGCACCATGCTGCGCATGGCGATCGGCCTCACGGCTATCCTTGCGCCACTTCAGTTGCTGCTCGGCGATCAG
The DNA here is from genome assembly GCA_046731635.1 of Pseudomonadota bacterium. GTDB lineage: Bacteria > Pseudomonadota > Alphaproteobacteria > Rhizobiales > Xanthobacteraceae > Pseudolabrys. The sequence continues at coordinate 7,452 of JBKPLN010000637.1, forward strand.
CACGGCCTCAACACGCTGAAACACCAGCCAATCAAGATCGCGGCTATGGAGGCACACTGGGACGGCAGCAAGCCGGGCGACTTCCACATCTTTGCCTGGCCGGACGAAGAGGCCGGCGTGAACCGTTTCGCACTTTCGATTCCGCGCGGCTCTTCCCTCGTTCTCACTCATAGCATGAACGGCTTGTTCCCCGGATTGAACAGCGTGCCGCCATCCGACCGGCCGCCGGTCAAAATCGTATTCTTCGCTTTTCGCATCATGCTAGCCATCGGCTCTTTCATGATCGCTGCCGCGCTTTTCGGTGCATACCTGTGGTGGCGCGGCACGTTATTCGAGACGCGTTGGTATCTACGCGTAATGGCGCACAGCTGGTGGATTGGATTCGTAGCAGTCATCTCCGGCTGGGTGGTCACCGAATGCGGCCGCCAGCCATGGGTCGTGCACGGTATTCTGCGCACCGCCAACGCAACCTCGCCGGTGCCGAGCGCGTCAATCGCCGGCACACTTGCCCTGTTCGTGATTGCATACGGAATCGTGTTCTGGTTTGGCATTTACTACATCAACCGGCTGATTGCGCACGGCCCGCAGAAAGTCGCCGCCGAGACCGGGCGTTTCTCGCCCAGCCCGATCTCCGCCGCACAGGATGCCGGGCGCGAAGCACTGCAGCGCTGAGAGGGAGGGCGTCATGGAATGGTATCTCCCCCTGATCTGGGCGGCCGTCATCGGCACTGCCGTCGTCATGTACGTCATTATGGACGGCTTCGATCTCGGCATCGGGATCCTGTTCCCGTCCGCGCGCAACGAAAGCGAGCGCGATCAGATGACGCGATCCATCGCACCCTATTGGGATGGCAACGAAACCTGGCTGGTTCTCGGTGGCGCCGGCCTGTTCGTGGCCTTTCCGAAGGCATATGCAGTCATCATGCCGGCGCTGTACCTGCCGGTGATCGTGATGCTGATTGCCCTCGTTTTCCGCGGCGTTGCATTCGAATTTCGTCACGTGTCGTACAGCAAGACGGGCTGGAATATTGGTTTCTTCGTCGGCTCAACGGTCGCGACAGTGGCGCAAGGGGTCATCCTTGGTGGATTGATCCAGGGCATTTCGGTGCGCGATGGCGCATTCAGCGGCGGTCCGTTTGATTGGGCAACACCGTTTGGCTTCCTCTGCGGAGCGTCACTTGTTGCCGGCTACGCCTTGTTGGGCGCCACATGGCTCACGATGAAAACTGAAGGGCCTGTTGCCGAGCGAGCTCGCGGCCAGGCAAAGATGCTGCTTTTGGCGGTCCTCGTTTTCATGGCCCTGGTGAGCTTATGGACGCCGCTAACGCAGCCCCGCATCGCCGAGCGCTGGTTCAGCCTGCCAAATTTCTATTTCCTGTGGCCGGTACCGTTCGTAACGGCGCTCATTGCCTATTATGCCTGGCGCTGGATCGAGGCCGGGCGAGAGGTGCCGCCATTTCTGGCAACGATTGCCCTCTTCCTTCTTGGCTTCCTCGGGCTGGTGATTTCCAATTTTCCCTATCTGGTCC
>JBKPLN010000638.1:0-3092 GCA_046731635.1 Pseudomonadota bacterium
GGGCGGCGACGCCGGTTTTCGCCGCGGTGTAGGCGGCCATGCCCGCACCGGACCGCCATTCCAGGGCCGGGCGCGCCGCGACATTGACAATGCGCCCGCCCTGGCCGCCCGCCAACATCGCCTGAATGGCCGCGCGGCAACAGATGAAGCACGAGACGAAGTTATTATCGATCTGCGTCATGAGTGCCGTCTTGTCGGTCTCCTCCACGTTGCCTGCTGCGAAGCCGCCGGCAAGATGAATGGAGGCCCACAACGGCGCTGGCGATTTGCCGCCCGCGTAGACCTTGGCAACATCACCTTCATCGGAAAGATCCGATATTTTAAGCAGCGTAACCTGCTTCTGATCGCTGTAAGGAAAACGCTCTGCTTCGGTTTCGTGCACGTAGGGCACAGTGCAGGTTGCGCCGGAAGCGACGAGCGTTTTCACGACCGCGGTGCCCAGCGCGCCGGTGCCGCCCGTCACAACCACGTGCCGTCCCGACAGATCCATGTTCATCCGCGTCCGCGCTTTACGCGGGTCGGCAGCACCTGAAATTCGATCCAGTTGGCAATTTCGCCGACTCGCAGCTTCTTGTCCAAAACGTTCTTGCTGATGCCGTGCCGCCAGGCGAGCCGCTTGCAGCCAGGGTCGCGGTCAAGCGCGTCGAGATCCTGTGCGAAGGTTTTGATGTCGGCCTTATCGGCGAAGAAGCCTTCGTCAATCAGCCGCGGGCCAATGCGCCGCACGATTGCGGCGATCTCGCGCAATGGATATTCCGGATGATATTGCACGGCCCAGGCGGTCGAACCATTGGTCCGGATTTCTGCGCTTTGCACGTCCGACACTTCATTCGTGGCGAGCACGGTCGTGCCGGGGGCGAGACTCTCGACCTCGTCGAGATGCACGGTCGGTGCATTGAAGACGTCGAGCTTGCCGGCATACATGGGATGCTTGCGGCCCGCTTCGGTCAAACGGATCCTGCGGCCGAAACCGAGCTCGCGCCCTTTTGGATTTTTGCGAACGCTGCCGCCGGCCGCCGCGGTGATTACCTGAAGTCCCCAGCACGAGCCGAATAACGGCGTACCGGTTTTGAGTGCTGTGCGCACCAGGTCAATCTGGCGCGTCACCTCGGGGCCGCCATTGTAAATATGCAGGCTCGACCCCGTGATCGCGATGCCGTCGTAGCCTTCCAGGGACGAACCCTCAGGCAACAGCGCCGAGGGCTCTCCCGGATAGCAGATGTCGACCGACACGCCGGGAAGAAGCTCGCGCAGCAGGTCCGAATAGCCCTTGCTCGCAGCGGTGCCGCCTGCCGCGACGTGCTCAGCTGATGTCTGGGGTGAATTGCCTTCGATGACGAGCAGGCGGGGCGAGGGCATAGCTCTCGTTCAGGTTCCTTGGCAGGGACAAAATACGGGCGTCAACGCAGTCGATATGGCTGTCTCGCGGTTATTTTGCAACGTCTATGAATTTTGTGGCCCAAATGAGAACTTAACGTGCTCTGTCCTTGAGTGTGCCGCCCGGGCCGATCATTCTGCAGCATAAAGCGAATCATCAGGCATGGCTGAATTCGACCTCGCCATTATCGGCGGCGGCATCAACGGAACGGCGCTCGCCCGCGACGCAGCTGGTCGGGGCATAAGCGTGCTGCTTGTCGAAATGAACGATCTCGGTTCGGGCACTTCCTCGGCATCGAGCAAGTTAATCCATGGTGGCTTGCGATACCTCGAGCACGGGGCGTTCCGCCTTGTTCGCGAAGCGCTGAACGAACGCGAAGTGCTCTTGCGCATGGCGCCACATCTGGTGCGGCCGATGCGCTTCATGTTGCCGCCGTTGCCGGGCCGGCGTTCGGCGCTTTTGCTGCGCTTCGGTCTCATCCTGTATGACTTGCTCGGCGCCCGGAAGCTGCTGCCGGCTTCGCGCACGGTTGATCTCACCCACCACGCAGTCGGTCAGCCGCTGAAACGCACGTTTCGGTATGGCTTCGAGTATTCGGACTGTTGGGTCGATGATTCCCGGCTTGTTGTACTCACCGCGCTCGATGCCGCCGAGCGTGGTGCGGTGATTCGTACGCGCACGCGCTGCGCGCGGGCCGACCGGAAAGACGAATGGGAGCTGGTGTTGAATGCCCGCGGACGGCGCGAGGTGAAAACCGCTCGCGTCCTCGTCAATGCGGCAGGGCCATGGATCGGCGCCGTGGCGGACACCGTGATCCGCGAGCCTTTGCCGAAAGCAGTGCGACTGATCAAGGGCAGTCACATCGTTGTCCGCCGGCACTTCGAACACGAGTATGGCTACTTGCTGCAGGCGCAAGACAGACGAATTGTTTTCGTCCTGCCTTTTGCGCGCGAATTCGCCCTGATCGGGACGACCGACGAAAATTTTGTCGGGGATCTGAATTCGGTCGCGCCCGAGCCATCCGAAATTGCCTATCTTTGCAACGTGGTGAATCAATATTTCCGCGACAAGGTTACGCCGGACGAATTGGTGTGGTCGTTTTCCGGCGTGCGCGCGCTCTATGACGATCATGCCGACAGGCCGGAGGACGTCACGCGCGACTACGAGCTTGTCCTCAATCAGCGCAACGGTGCGCCGTTGCTCACCATCTACGGGGGCAAGATCACCACGCACCGCAAGCTGGCGGAGGCTGCTCTGGCCCGCATCGGCCATTTCTTTGGAGCGCGCCCGCGCTGGACAGCGGGGTCCAAACTGCCCGGGGGTGAATTCGATCCGCAAGAATTCGATGCCGAGGTAGCAAAGACGATGGCACGATGGCCATTTTTACCGCTGTCGGACGCGCAGCGACTCGTGCGGGCCTATGGCTGTCGTGCTGAGCGATTTCTCAAACAGGCGAAAAGCGCGGAGGAATTAGGACCGCGTTTTGTCGACGATCTTACCGCGGCGGAGGTCCGCTACCTCGTGGAAACCGAATGGGCGCAGAACGCCGACGATGTGCTCTGGCGTCGAAGCAAGATCGGATTAAAGGCCACCGCTGAGGACAGGAAGGCACTCGACCAGTTCATCTCGTCATTGCTTTCGCCCAGCCGGTAACTTTGGGGAAAAACCGTTGCCGACCGTCGTCATTGCCATTGACCAGGGAACCACCTCAACG
>JBKPLN010000639.1:0-2875 GCA_046731635.1 Pseudomonadota bacterium
TTGGGACTTCGGCTTGGCGCTGCTCTGGGTCATAAGCGGACATATGCAGTGCAAAAAGGCATGTCCGCTTTGCCCCCAATAGCGACCGCGAAAGCGAATTCACGTAAACGGTCATGTCTGCTTTGCCCCCGAAAGCGGACATGTGCAGTGCAACTCGGTATGTCCGCTTTGGGCCAATAGCGGACATCCTTGGGAAAGTGTAACCTTAACTCCCTCTCAAATCTGCCCGCTCTGAGACCATGGCCATCGATCCCATCCACCAGTTCGAGATCCGCGAGCTGTTTCCAATCGTCAAAATTGGGAATACCGAGATCGCCTTCACCAATTCCGCAGCGTACATGTTTATTGCCGTGGCGCTGATTACCGCATTCCTCGTTGGAGGCACTGCCAGGCGAGGTTTGGTACCTGGCCGTGTGCAGTCGATTGTCGAGCTGACCTACGAGTTCGTCGCCACTACCATCCGAAGTACGGCGGGATCCGAAGGGATGCGCTTCTTCCCGTTTGTGTTCACGCTGTTCATGTTCATTCTGACAGTGAACATCATCGGCCTCATTCCTTATAACTTTACCGTTACGACCCACATCATCATCACCTCAGCACTCGCGCTCTCGGTATTCCTCACGGTTTTGGTTTACGGCTTTTGGAAGCACGGACTGCACTTCTTTAACCTGTTCGTGCCCAAGGGCATCCCGATCTATATCCTGCCGCTGGTCACGTTCATCGAGGTGCTCTCTTTCCTTTCCCGTCCGATCTCGCACAGCGTGCGCCTGTTCGCCAACATGTTGGCGGGTCACATCACGCTGCAGGTGTTCGCAAGTTTCATTATCCTTCTCGGCAGCGCCGGTATTCTAGGGATCGCTGGCGCCACCCTGCCATTGGCGATGGTGGTTGCGCTATATGCACTGGAGCTGCTGGTCGCTTTTCTACAGGCCTACGTTTTCGCCATTCTCACCTGCATCTATCTCAACGATGCCATTCATCCGGGCCACTAAGGCCCGCAACCTAAGGGCTTTAGACGTCTTAAGCGGGACCAACTAGGCCGCGCGATTAAGGATCAAGCTCGAATGTCCGCTTTGGGTCAAAAGCAAAAGCGGACATCGGAGACTTCTCAATTCATCACACGCCGAAGGCCAAAGTGGTTTTGCAGTAACAGTCGTCGTTGAGACGCTACGCGGGCTATCAGTCCCGAGCGCTCCATAACGGTAATACTCCGACTGAGAGTTTCGGCTGTGAGGCCGAGATAATCAGCAATGTCCTGGTGTGACATCGGAACATCGAGATACTGTGCTTTTCCCAGTCGCACCCATAGGTCGGTCAAGAATGTTGCGGCACGGCATTTCGCGCTCTTGCTCATCAACAGTACGTGTTCTTGTGCACGGGCAAGTTCATTGGTTGTCGCTCTCAGTAAAACGTTTGCAACCCGAGCGTCCCGAGACGCGAGAGAAAGCAAGCCACTGCGTTTGATAAACAACACCTCCGTATCTGTGGCTGCTTCAATTGAGAGCGAGAGCTGCGGATCGATCCAACCAAAAAAATCGCCCGGCAGATAAAAGGCCACGACACTGCGAGTGCCGCTTTGGCAAATCTTACAACTGCGAACCACTCCGTTAACAACAAACATGAAATAGTCGGCAACATCTTCGTCAAGAGCGATGACGTTGTCGCGATAGAAACGGACGGGACCGCGCTGAAGCGCGACAAGGCCCTCTGCAGGGATGCGCGGTTATCGAACACTTTGGCAAAATGTGCCGATGTATCTGCGGTACCAAAAATCTTGGTGTCATTAAACTCGACAAAAGGCGTTGCGTAATCAATAGCGGACATAACGGCATTTTTCCCGAAAGCGGACATTCAGGAGCGCGGTTGGATTGATAGTGTGGCGAGTGCTCCGGCGCGCAGCCGATCCGGATATCGCTCACCCTGTTTGGCGAGCGAGAGTATTCGCAAAGCGATGATCTCGTTTACTGGGTCGGGCTTGCCGATGTCACAGACGGGCCTGCGAGCCTTGAGGTAGGCCTCGTATATGATTTCGATCGCCTTAGGATCGAAGCCGGCCACTCGAAGCAACTCTAACACCCCGTTTTCGGGGCATCGTGGCTGGCCGGTAGGCAGCCTCGTCCAGCCAAAGTTGCTGCGGTCAAACGGAGGGCGCGGGGCCCGCGAGACAATAGGCGCTAGCGTTATCTGGCCGACAAGGCAACGTGCGGCTTCAAGACAAAAAAGCAAATCAGCACCCCACATCGCGAGTATCGCGACGATGAGTGCAACGATGATGACCTTATGTCTCGACTTTCAGAGTACGGACAAGCTCGGCCACAGCACGCCGGCAACAAGCCCTACAACCGCTATGACCAAATGACTGATGTGACGGCCACCACTGCATCGATGCTTTTTTCTTTCCACATGCGAGATAGCCTAGGAGCCGACCCAAACGCGCGTCAGCTTATGCATCGGTATATTTCGGTATAAGCGAACCTTATTGGCGCACCGTTTGTGGTGCCTCGCGACTGTTGGGCTAATGTCCGCTTTACCGCCGAAAGCGGACATGGCGGGCACTGACTACCGCGTATGGTGGCCTGCCCCGCCAAGACTTCACGATTGGCCAGCCCATTCCGTCATAGTGGCGCCGCATGCTGAGCACTCAAACGTTCGCCGGTGGTAACCAGGATATTTTTCCTCAATGCTTGTGAGAATCATTGGCGCGCGGCATTTGCTACACGCGGGATCTACGATTTCGTCCGGAGCAGAGCCACAAAATTGTGACTTGGCGACCCTTTCGGTCGTCAGCAGCAAATTAAATCTATCGATGTTCGTTTGAATGATATCGATCACAGGCTGCCTCCTCTGCAGCATGAGCAGGCGACAAGTCTGAGGC
>JBKPLN010000640.1:0-1575 GCA_046731635.1 Pseudomonadota bacterium
GTTGCTAGATGGCGGACGGGTTAAACTGATAGTCCGTCATGTCGTTCTCGCCGGAGAGAAGCTTGAAATCGGATCGTGCAACGGCTGACAACAAGGGTCCGAGCTTGCGGCAGCGCGAGCAATTGCACGTTATGACTTCGCCGATTTCGGCTTGCGCTTCGTAACGGACTTTTCCGCACTGGCAGCCGCCGGTGTAGGTTTTTTTCATCCTTCACTCCATCGTTTTATTGCTGACTCCAGAGGTCGTCGAACTTCAGTCGTTGCGAGATGAGCTTCTGTTGCATGCAATACGATAACAGCAGGTCGAGGCAGCGTCGGTTTGCTTCCTTTCCGAATGGCGCAGTATCAACGCCGCCGGCAGGCGCCGCCTTCTTTCCTTCCTCCAGCAGACGATAGAGTTCGCGGACCGCTTGTGGATTTGACCGGGCCAGTTCATCGGTAACGACAACCATGTGGTTGACCGGCACAAGCCCGTGCTTGGCAAACCAGGATTTCGCCTCGGCCTCGGGATCCTTGATGACGCTTTGCAGGCGTGGGTCCTTCGGCAGCGCGGCACCATAGATCGCGGCATCCAACTCCCCGGCAATGAGCATGGCGGTGATGTCCTGATCGGCACGCGCCCGGATTACGCCCGGCGGATCTCTCGCCTCTGCAACGTGACCATCCTCGAACGTCACCCACTGCACCCCGCCGAGATCGATCCCGTAATCATTCTGCAGAATGCCGCGGACCCACACACCGGTGGTCTGGCTGTACGAGCGCACGCCGATGCGGCGGCCCGGCAGGTCCTTCGGAGCAAGGATGCCGCTTTCCGCATTGAAGAGCATGGTGCCGTGCTGGAAGCGCGCGAGCATCGCGGCCGGAAGCAGGACCAGCCCCTTGTCGTGATCCTTGGCCTGGACATAGGTCACCAGCGCCATCTCGCTGGCATCAAAGGCATGCTCCCGCACCATGGGCTTGAACGCCTGATGCAGCGGCTTCACCTCGATGAATTCAAGCTTCAGCCATGGCGAGACGATCTCTCCGCGCTTGAGCGGCAGCGTATGCGGATAGTCGCCGATCGCGACGCGCAGAGTGGTCGCAGGGGGATTTGCCATTGTGAAACGCTCCGCTCGAACGCGGCCACACACGGCTTGACCGCCCGCCACTCAACCTAGTTTAACAAGCCGGCACGGAAAAGGAGCGCGCAATGCCGGATCAGAAGACCGGGCTCGTCATCACAGCTCATCCCGGCGATTTTGTTTGGCGCGCCGGCGGCGCGATCGCCCTGCATGCCAAGCGGGGTTACCGCGTCAAGATTGCCTGCCTGTCGTACGGCGAGCGTGGGGAGAGCCAGTTCGCGTGGAAGGAGCCGGGCGCCACGCTTGAAAAGGTAAAGGCCGGCCGCAGGGACGAAGCCGAACGGGCCGCAAAGCTTCTCGGAGCGGAAATCGAATTCTTCGACTGTGGCGACTATCCGCTCAAGCTGAATGAAACGCATTTCGACCGCATGGTCGATATCTATCGGGAACTTGGCCCATCCTTTGTGCTCACTCACGCCCTTGAGGACCCCTACAACTTTGACCACCCAAACGC
>JBKPLN010000641.1:0-4185 GCA_046731635.1 Pseudomonadota bacterium
CGTGGGTTCTAGAGGTTACGAAGTTGGACTTTGGCCCAACATTAAATTTGACATAATCCGGGCCCAAGCCGCATCGCCTGTCTCAGCCTCGCCTGCTGATCTCTGGCGGGAGCAGATTAACGTGGGCCGGGAAAAACGACGGTCGGCAACTTCCGGGTCTGCTGCGCCCGCACTAAGCGAGGCCAAGCCGCTACCGCACCTCCAGCAAGGCAGAGAAATTCGCGTCGCCTCATTAACACTTCCGAGGTTCGGGTCGGGCGCCTTTACGACGTCAGGCAGATTGCCCACCCAAAAAGAATCTATCGTCCTACCCACACGTTCTTTCGTATCGTCAGCGCGTCGACACCTCTTGAGACGAGGTCCGCTCCATGCAGATGAAGATCAGTCGATGGCAAGGTCTGTATCCGCGGATACAGAGCGCAGCAAAGCATATCCGCTGCGGTTTCGTTTGCGGCTACCGGAAAATTGCCGGTCCGTTCCGGTCGGAACGGAGCGCGATCATTTGCCGCTCAACCGGGTGTACACGGTCCTGACCCAAGCGAGGACCGGGCCACCAAGAAGGAGCGAGAGCAATGAGAGCATGGAGCACATCGGCCCCCCTGTGCTGCCTGCTGTTGTGGCGCGAACCGTTTCGACTTATTCGGGGATTAAGGGTCCCCAATAGTCGCCGATGGGAACCGGACGCAATTCGTGTGCCTTGACGTGTTCTACGTTTTTTATGCGTTTCGCACCGATAAAGGTCTCGCCCTGTCGTTTCTTCCCTACGAGTCCGTGCGCTTCGCTCTCTGTTTCTACACCGACATAGTACCACCCGTGTAAATCCCTCATGGAGGTGCGGACCACCCAAACGTGACTTGGTTCAGTCATCGATACTGCCTCCTCAACGAGATCGAAAAACCGGCACTAAGCGATCACTTCTCCTGAATACGATTTAAATAATCAACAAGCGCGCCACAAGCGGACCTTGCCCAAGGGGCAATGATTGTCTGTATCGCAAGTGACGCACATACTGAATACGGCGCGTCAGGCAGGTCTTTGGCAATCGCTTGAGATGACCGAAAACGGGTGCTGGTTAGATCGGAAATGCTGGCTTTGTGTGCAACACGATGGGGGTAGCCTTTTTCTGCTCAAACCCAAATCACCATCGGCAAACGGGCGCGTCCAGTCGGAACAAGTCCGCCTGATTACTGTTTAAGCTGATCGGGGGCGGAGTACTTGTCTGTCTATTGACACGAGCGGCGGTGTAAATTCCTGCTGCCGACAGTCTCATGCGGAACACACGGATAACCGCCACGTTCTAAGTCAGGTTGAAGGCTGCGGGGTCAGCAGGAGATAACCATGCTTCGAGTTGTTGCGGTGGTGGCCGGGCTGGCATCCGTATTGCCCGCAATGGCCGGTGAGATGACCGCAAGCGAGGCACGCCACTTTGTCGTCGGAAAGCTGTTTAGCTACGCCTGCTTTGATGGCACGCGCGGGGTGGCCCGCGTGCATGACGACGGTTCAGTGGATGGCTCCATCCAAGTTCAGGGCACAGGGCTAACACGTTACGGCATCATGCCAGTTGGCACCTTGCGTGTTGACGGTGAACGAGTCTGCGCGTCCCTTCCCCGCTCCATTATGCAGCCGTGCTTTTATCTTGAGCGCACCAATGACAATAGCTTCCGTGGGTCGATCTCGGGATTGGGCTTCGCGTATTGCGACTTCACCCGCTCCCAAGGGCGCGCAGATGTAGATTAACCGGCGCGGTCCTGGTCGTAGACCAGCTTTCAGCAAATAGGAACTCAATCAGGCCAAGTATTCGATTTCTTAACTAAGCGGACAAGCGTCATTCGGACCAATGTTAAAGTGTAAGTCCGCGCCGCGACTCTTGCGGGCTTTGATTAGAACAAGCTCATCTAACGAACCGGTCATGGACCAATTTGAGCATAAAAAAGGCCCTAGCGCGGATCCAGCGAGCTAGGGCCAAGGTTAGACGAGCTCCGTCCATGAGGGAGGATCAAACGCTCGCAGTACGAAGAATACACGGACACCCTTGGCGGGGTTTGACCCAGATCAAAGCTAGGATTATCGCGGCTGTCCCATTAGCCGTCGCCAGTAGGAAACCGTCTCTTATGTCAATGCCGTTTGTCACTGTGAAGGGTCAAACTGGCCGCGTGCCCCGTACTGCCCGAACGATCCAGATCAGCAAACATGCGCCGATAAATCCGGCAATCAGGTAGCCGATCCATCCTCCGAAGTGGATCCCAAAGACGCTCAAAAGAGCGCTGGCAACTGCTGCCCCGACGATGCCGAGCACAGTATTCATCACGAGTCCCATATCACTCTTCATGAATTGTTCTGCCAGCCAGCCCGCAATTCCGCCGATGATGATTGCTGCGATCCAGCCTACTTGTGGACGACGTGCCAATGTGGCTCACACACTTGCCAAATGCACCTTTGAGTGCAAGGCATGCGGCGGTTCGGTGACAGAAGTCGTACAGGAGACCTAAGGCGGTCAACAGGAGTATCTTTCGATCCGGTCGGCCAACTCACGCCATTGTTTCGCAAGTTTGAGCCACGCCTCCGCCTCAAGCGAGGACGGGAACCGTTTCGCTTCCTCTTCGCACTCGATTGCTTTTTGGCGGCACAATTCCGCTTGTGTCATTTGATATACGAAACAACAGATAAAGGAGGCCGCGCCGATTGCCTCAATCAGCGACGCGACCCCTCATCACACATGCTTCGAGGAGGGCAGCGTGTGATGATTGCGTAAAGCAGCAAGTCGTCCTGTGGTTTCGCGACGATGGAAAAACTTTTTCGTTCAGCTATATGAGCCTAGTATGTTTCAGCATAGCTTTCGCGGCAGGCCATTAAACGCACCCTGCCGCGTGAAATACGGGGTAATTACATGGCCAAAAAGCGAAAGGCGAAGAAAATTAAACAGAAGCGAAAAACGAAGCGTAGAAAAATGCCTACAGCTCCTATTCCTATCCACTACCTCAAGGCCTGACCGCGATTAGACCTTGCGGCGCTTTTTGTTTCTTCGGTCAGAGCCTTCTAATTTTCGCCGTTCTTTGTTCACGCTCATTTTGAGTAACTGACGCTTTGGCCACTTTGGTCTGTTCTATGTCAAAAGACAAATTTCGCTGGACCTAAAACGTAATGGGTGATCTGCGTACACGCCGCCCGCCGGCGCAGATTGGATGGCTTTTTCTACGCGAAAAATCTTCAAATCCAGTTTCTTCTTCGACGTTCCGAGGCTCGGTTTATCAGTTCAATAAAACGGCGGCGGACTTGCTCATCGAGTGTCTGTTCAATGCTGGAAGCGGCCACGCCTTCGCCAAACACCAGCGCATCAAACTCGTGTTTCAGTCGGATCCACTCATCGGGCACGGTCTTTTTCATAAGGTCAGTAACGAACATGCTGAATAAATGTTCATGCGCTAAACGCATATGAGCCGCGATTTTCTGCACGTTCTATCTTCAGTTGGATTCCTCGCAGGACTTTGACGTATGTCGCGCTACAAAGGCCGCACCGGCCCTAAAACTATCGAGCAAACCTATCCGCATACTGTGGAAATGATCGTGCGATGGGCGTGACCACAATCTAGGTCCTGCATAGAGCTTATCCGGCCCACGGTTGGTGTTGACGCTCCAATAACCGTTGAAGTTTTGCTGCATCTGCCGGCGCAGCGCTTTTCTGATCGTTGTCGAAGTAGACATAGACATCGCGGCCGTCTCGCTTCCAGGCAGCAATTTGTCTGGCCCAGGATTGCAACGTTCTGTCGGAGTAGTGACCCTTGGAGGTGCCACGCGGCCCGTGTCCGCGCACGCGCCGCGGGATCGACCTTCGCTAGTGCTTCAGATGGCTGAGCAGCAAGTACAGCTTGCGATGTCATGTCGGGCGCAGATGCCGTGGTAGTCCAACGAGCACCGTTCCCATAACTATAAAGTAAGAAAAAAATCGGCATTCGCATTTGCATCTCCAACGCACGCTTGGTTTAGAAAGAAAGAGGGGCCGCTGGGCAGCCAAATCAGTCAGACGAATGTGGATTTCGGCTAGGGAGCAGGGTCTTACTTTTTTGATTTAGCTCTGCACATGTAACCCCCGACGTGCGCGCTTTGTTCAAAGATTAAGTTCGTTAGTTGCGTGTTCAATATTGCACACCCATATCGTCCGAGACGATTGAGCGACTGTTGGCCCAC
>JBKPLN010000642.1:0-6008 GCA_046731635.1 Pseudomonadota bacterium
CTAGCGGTCATTGCCCCAAAGGGTAATTTCGTCTCTCAAATTGGCAGGTCACAGTCCGTTCATATTTTTAAGCAGCGCATGATGAGGCGGTGCGATGGAAGAGCTTGGCCAACTTGTCGCTGGGTTCGAGGGCTTTGTTCGTCACTATGGTGCAATCGCGGTAATGCCAATTCTGGCGATCGAAGCGGTGGGCGCACCAGTACCCGGCGAGTCGCTTTTGATTTTTGCGTCGGTCCTGGCCGGTCGTGGCGAGATGCCTTTATGGGCTCTCCTTGCCTCTGCGTGGGTGGGCTCGGTCATAGGTGATAATCTAGGCTATCTGATCGGCCGAAAGCTCGGCCGAGGGGCTGTCTTGCGTTACGGCGCAAAGGTCGGCCTCACTGGCGAACGCTTCAGCCGCATCGAAACTACCTATATCCGTTACGGCTACGCCACGGTGTTGTTCGCCCGGTTCTTCAGCATCCTGCGCCAGCTCAACGGTATCCTGGCGGGAATGCTGGGAATGTCCTGGTGGCGCTTCGCGTTGCTTGACGCGGTTGGAGCAGCGCTATGGGTCATGGTCTGGGTATTCGCCCCCGCCTTTTTCAGCGAGCACCTGACCGTCATCATCGCGTTGGCGCATCACACTAAGGTGGTCGTCAGTGTCCTGGTCGCCGCTGGTCTGACTCTGATCCTTGGTTATTTCATCCGGCGTGTTCGCGTTGCGGGCTGGACAGCACGGCAATGATGGCAGGTGGATGGCGATGAGCGACTTTGTGCCGAACGATGAAACGGTTGCTTCCACGACGGCTCCGGAGCGACGGCTGCCGGGTGTCAGTAGCTGGCTCAAGGAGCTGCCATACGGGGTTGTCCTGGTCCTTACACTCATTGGCGTGGGCTATACAAGCTTCACGAAGCGGCCGACGACAGCCTATTGGGAATTTCTTGTGCCTGTGACCGGGGCCCTCTGCATTTGGAGCGGTTGGCGATCCGCGCGCGAAAAAAAAGAAGAGTTGCGCCTGATCTGGACTCAGGTCGTGCATTGGCTCGCCTTCTTTGCCGCCATGAATCTCCTGTTGCTACCCAGCGTGCAAGACATGGTGAATGCTGATGCAACCGGCCTTGCGATTCTTCTTTTGCTGGCTCTCGGCACCTTTGTTGCCGGCTTGCACATTCCGGCGTGGCAGGTGTGCATACTCGGGATCGTCATGGCGCTTTTCGTGCCGGCAATTGCCTGGATCGAGGAGGCCGCGCTGATCATATTACTCGCCCTAATTGCCTTGATTGGAGCGGGAACGATGTTTTGGTGGATCGGGAGCAAAAGGCAGGCGTGACACGTTCAGTGCCGTGAGCTTTTGATCGATTTTCGGTCGTTCGAACAATGAAGTCGGAGCATCAGGCTGATGAGTCGCGAACTCTCGCTGTTTATTGGCACATTCACGACCCTGCTCGCGATCATAAACCCCCTCGAGGTGATGCCCGTCTATCTCAAGTTGTTGGAAGGGAAAGATGCTGTCACGCACCGCCAGGTCGCGTGGAAGGCATGCGTTTATGCGTTGTTTCTGAGCCTCTTCTTCCTGATCTTTGGCACATTGATCCTGCGCCTGTTCGGGGTACCGCTGGCCATGGTTCGTATTGTCGGCGGCATCATCCTGGTGAAGATCGGTTTTGAACTTTTTTCTGAGTCCTCTTCAGAAGGAATCGTTACAAGCGCCGCCGCAAAGCGCGACGCAAATATCGCCTTCGTGCCCCTCGCGATGCCACTGATGTGCGGTCCCGGGGCAATCGCAACAATCCTCGGAATGACCTCGACCGTCAGGCAGTCCCCGACAGAACTGGCATCGTTTTTCGCCGTCGTGGCAGCCATTCTCGCCACTATGCTCGTCACGTATCTGTGTCTGATTTATGCGGGCAAGCTTTCAGAGAAGTTGGGTGCAATGGGGATTGATGCCATTACCCGTATCGTCGGCTTCTTTGTCTCGGCAATAGGCGTCGGTCTGATCTTCGACGGCGTCATCGAGGCACTGGAATCCCATGGAGTTACGACTTTGCATTAACATGGCCTGGTGCCAAATGTCCGCTTTTGGCCCAAAGCGGACATGGGCTAGTGCACCGCACATGTCTGCTTTTAGGGGTAAAGCGGACATGACCGTTTGCGGGAATTTCGCTTTCGCGGTCGCTATTGGGGGTAAAGCGGACATGCCGTTTTGCACTGCATATGTCTGCTTTTGACCCAAAGCGGACATTCGGTGACGACAGTTAGTGTCGAGGAACGAGGCAGTCCCGGCTGGGTTCTTCCCACAGGGCTAGACCAGCGGGGAGGCCGAAGCGCCGATGCTGACGTTAGAAGCCCGTATTGGCGAGACCGGGATCGGGGTACACGGGACGCCTCCGCGCGTCCATTGTGGGTTGCCTACTCAGGCGCTGCTGTTCTCTCATTTTGGCGGAGGGCTGCAACACCGACATCTGGAGCGGGGTGATAGGGAAACCCCCAACTTGATACTGTGGCTGTTGGGCAGTAGCCACACTCGTTCCATTGAGCATGGCAACCGCTGCAATCAAGGTTGCCGTAGTCACAATTGAGATTTGCTTTTTCATAGCCGGTCGCTCAGCAGCCTGTGGCTCTGCCAGTTGTCATCCCCTCACATCCCCATTCCGGGCGTTGGTGCACCCGCAAAGTCTTTACATTCACTCCTCTGCGCACGTCGCTGATGTTCATGGTGGGATGCTCTTTGAGAGCCGTTGTGATGCAATCTTTCACGTACTTCCGGCTCGCTGGCCACCTGATCTTTTTGCCCTTCGCCTCCGCCTTGCAGGCAACGGTCGCCTGTTTGACAGCGATCTTCTGAAGTTCGGCTGGCGTGAGTTTGACAGCCCTGGCGACGCAATCGCTCATGAATTTGCGGCTCGCGGGCCACCTGATCTTCTTCTCTTTGGCCTGCGCCCTGCACGCAGCGGTCGTCTCTTTTAGGGCAACCGCCTCAGCGCTGGGCGTCTTCGCGGCCTCAGCAGGGGTGAGTGTGGCACCACCAACAACTGCGGTGGCCAAAAGGCCGGCACATAAAGTCTTGGCGAAATGATGCATGATTACCCTCCCTAGTGATGCCGGTTTTTAAGGCTTCTCCCCGGGTGGTCACAGTCGAGATTCGGACTGCAGCGCCGTATGAGGCAATTGGACTTGGGTCCAACTCGACTCGGCGTCAAATGAATTTATTCACGACCCAAAAGAAGGAGCCGAGCATGCCTTCATTCATTCCAGACGCCGCGGCCTTCGAGAAGAGGCTTGCCGGCTTGCCTGTAGTAAAGCATCCAGCCCGCGAAGTTGTACTAACCGCCGGTTCAAAAACGGGCAGGCTCCTTTTCCTCAGGAGTGGCGCCGTGGAAGTCATCAAGGATGGAGAGAGGATCGCCAACGTTTCGGCACCCGGCTCGGTATTCGGTGACCAGGCCGTCCTCTTAGACCAGCCTCATACCGCGGACGTGAGGACCCTGGAGCAATCTGAGTTCTATGTCGCCGACGCGCCGGCGATGCTTACTGGCGATCCAACTGTCGCCCTCTACGTCGCCGCGATCCTTGCGCGACGACTCGATGCCGCCAACCGATCACTTATCGAGGTTAAGCATCAGCTGAAGGCCGGCGAGCCTCCCAGCGTGATTGGCAGGACGGTCGATAAGGTGGAGGGGTTGCTAAACCATAGCGGCGACGCCAGCCTCGTGTTTGGAACACCGGGCTATTGGGCCGCCTAAAGCATCCGTGAACACTTCACAGGTTTGTCCGATGTCCGCTTCTGGCCCATAGCGGACATCCCTAGCTGCACCGCACATGTTTGCTTTTGGGGGGTAAAGCGGACATGGCTCCCGCGGCGCAAAATGTACACTTATGCGGGGCGCGGCGTTCTGCTCGAACGGATCGCGGCTTCACTGCAGGGGGGCGGCGCTGGTGCCGCGGACTTCGATGCCATCGTGCAGCGGTCACTGCGCGGCTTGCTGCACGGCCCGGCGGCGTGAAACCTCGCGCCCGAGGTTGCCAACATCTTTTTCAACTTTTATCGCGCTTGAAGTTGGAGGTCTTTGCATGCAACAGTAGTCAATCAAGACAGCGCCGCAATGCGGGGCCAGTCAGCAGCCGCGGCAGATATCATTAATTATGCTCTTAAGGCGCTGCTCTCTGCGCTCACTCTCAACCTGTTCTTTCTCCCACTCCGGTGAACCGATACGCGGAGTGGTCCCGCTATTTAACGTAGACGATGATCCCGTTGCAAAACTCTCTGGCTGTTTGCGGATATTCCTTATGCGAGAATCCTCGTTCGCGCAGATATTGCGGTACGCGGTCTCCGGTACGGATTCCGGATTGTTATTGACGACGTAGGCCTCGTCCTCCTTGACGAGATAGAGAAATTGCCGCGCGCCGATTTCTTCGCCCGATGGCTTTTTCCCTTTAACGTGGCCACAGATGGTGTCGATAGGCTGACCGAATGTATTTTTTCTGATCGCTCGTTTCGCGTCCACGAACTCGACAGTAGCGGCATCTTCCATTTTGGCGGAGATCGTGGCCTTTGCCTTATTTAGGATGGCATCGGACGTTTCGGAGGGCTGACCCGATGCAGGCGCGTCCATCTTCGTCCCAACTGTGGTTGTCGTCGTTGCCGTAGACGGCTGGCCCGATGGGGCGGACTGGAGGGTCATCGAGGACCTTGCCTTTTCTTCGGATGCACCGGCGGAGGCAGGTGTCTGGGCTGATGGTTTTTCAGGCTTTGCGGCCACAGTCGCCAACTTCGGACTTTTGGCGGCAGTCGCGGATTTGAACTTTGTTTTTGCTGGACGGGGCGGCGCTGGCGTCACCTCAAGCGGTGCCTCGACTGCAGCGATTCTGCGGAGACAACCCGGCGAGGCGCATCCGTCCGTCGCCACCTGCGGCAGCGTAGGACAGGCGCAGGCGGCCAAGGTTACGGACAGCGCGCCAACGAGAAGTGTTCGTCGACAGAATGGGATGGCGAAGACGACGTTCGGTACCGTAGCAAAGCAACGCATGGACCAGCCCCACCAATTCGGTGTAGGCCAGAAAGATTCAACTCGTCACCATACCCGGACACCAATTGCCGAAATGGTTAACCGCGCTCGTGGCCAACGGTCAGGGCTTCTTCACGTTAAGCGGGGGGGACCCGGCGGCGGCCGAAATTAAGAGCCCGTCAAGCAAGGTCAAGACGGCGCTGTTGAAATTAGGAACGGGCCGCTCCTAATTTTTATTCCTGTGATGGCCAGCCGTGCCCCTTGCGATGTTTTACAAGCGCGCAGGTTGATACGGGTAAATACGGGCCAGCCCGGAGTCCGCTTATAAAACACTTTGCGTGTCGGATCAGCGCGATAGGTCGTACGACTGGAATGTCCGCTATTGGCCCGGAACCGGCGGAAGCAGGGCGCGAAGCCAAAGTAATGTACAGCCGCCCTCAGCAATGCGCGCGGCTGCGCGACGGAACCGGCGGGAAGACCGTTCCAAATAATTTGATAACAGATACCGCGCGGCTTATCCTCTTTCGCTCGCGGTCGGCCTCCGCACCTTGTTAGACCGGATGAACGTCAACGGGTGCGGGGCCGATAATCTTTTTAGGGGGACCTCTTTTTCCTGCGGAAGCCCCGCAGTAGGTCAACAGATGATCAGGGCGCGGAACTCAGCCGTGCTTCGGTTTCCGATGTGCGCCGGCACCAAAGTGCCTTAAATTTCACGGCGCTGTTCCCAAGATACTGCTGCCCTCCGCCTTGCTTCTGTCACACGATGATGGCTGGCTTCGGCTACCAATAAAGTTGAGCGGTAAATCGGAGGGGCAACGATGACCTCCGCGCCAAGATCATCTCGGCATGAAAGTGATTTTGTCCCGGAGTGGGCGACGCCTCGTCCGATCGACATCCAGAATTGGCCGAAGCCTGGTCCGGCCCAAATCCCGAACAGTGAAAAACGGTCGATTGGCAGGCGAATATCCCGCGCCTTTGCCCGCTATTCCATCGTATTTTTGTTCGGTATTGGCGCCACC
>JBKPLN010000643.1:0-1787 GCA_046731635.1 Pseudomonadota bacterium
TGGATTGAGACTTCGCCTCAATTCACCGTCCCGATTGTGATGCACCATCGTCCACGGGTCGATTGCACTAAGGGGAAATGCCCGCTCGCTCGAAATTACGGATTTAAAAGTTCCATGTCCGCTTTGGGTCATCAGCGGACATGTGCAGCGCACAAGCTCATGTCCGCTTTACCCCCGAAGCGACATCAAATGCGACATATGGAATGTCCGCTAAGGGCCAATAGCGGACATTGCGACGCGCTTCTGCGCAAAAGGAAACGGAAAAAAATTTACGAATCTCGACTCGCAGCCCTTCAGTCTGCGAGTCGCATCACCGCGTGCATCAGCACGGCGGCGCCGGCCTCGAGATGCTCGGGCCGGGTCTCCTCACGCACGTTGTGGCTCAGGCCGCCGACACTCGGTACAAATATCATCCCGGACGGGCAGATACGGGCCATCATCTGCGCGTCGTGGCCGGCGCCGGACGGCAGCCGGCGCGAGGTCAGGGCGAGGTCGCGCGCGGTCGTCTCCACCAGCGAGACGATCTCAGCCGGAAATGCAACCGGCTCGAAGCGTGCGAGGCTGCGGGTCGAGATCGACACGCCCCCATCGCGGGCAAGCCGAGCAAGCGAGCCGGTCAGCTCCCGCTCCGCGGCCTCGAGCTGCGACTGATCGGTGTTGCGCAGATCGATGGTCAGCACCGCGCGTTCCGCGATCACATTCACGAGATTCGGATAGAGTTCGATGCGGCCGACCGTGCCCTTCTGATGGCCGCCGCTCTTTTGTGCCAGCCGATGCACCAGCGCGATGATCTCGCCCGAGACCAGCGCCGCATCGTGCCGCAGATGCATCGGCGTCGTGCCAGCATGGCCGGAGCAGCCGGTGACGATGACCTCGGTCCAGCTCAGCCCGGTGATACCTTCGACCGCTCCAATGGCGCGGTTTTCGTCCTCGAGGATCGGACCCTGCTCGATGTGCAGTTCGAGGTAAGCATGTGGCCTAAGCCAGCCGGGTTGGGCACTACCGGCGTAGCCGATGCGCTTGAGCTCCTCCGCCACGCTCCGTCCGTCGATCCCGCGGATCGCATAGGCGTCCGCGAGCGCAAGACCGCCGACATAGACCAAGCTGCCCATCGCATACGGCGCAAAGCGCGAGCCTTCCTCGTTGGTGAAAGCGACGAGCGCCAGCGGCCGGCGGGTGACGTAGCCCACATCGTTCAGCGCCTCGCACGCTTCGAGCCCGGCTAGGACCCCATAGAGGCCGTCATAGCGACCGCCGGTCGCGACCGTGTCGACATGCGAGCCGAACATCACTGCCGCGGTGTCCGCACGGCCTGAACGGACGCCGATGATGTTGCCAATGGCGTCGATTGTGACGGCCAGGGAGAGCTCGCGCATCCATTCAACCAGCAGATCGCGCCCGGCGCGATCCTCGTCGCTGAGCGCGAGGCGACAATTGCCGCCGCCTGGCAAGGCACCAATCCGGTTGAAGATCGCAAGCCGCTCGAGCAGTCGATCGCGGTTGATCCGAGGCGGGGTCGTCATCTGCTGTTGTCACTTTGTGAGTGACGGTCGACCGTACGAAGAACGATCAATCGACACTGCGCCACTAAGAACGGTGAAGAATTCACGCCGTTTCATCGCCGCCCACGGGCTCACGACAAGCCATCATACCCGATGTCATCAGCGGCAGACGGCCGACGAAGTGATCGAGTAAGAGATGCCCGCTTGTTGTAAAACGAAAATTGGACGAACTCGGATGGAGAACGGCGCGTATTTGGCAGCACGAATTTCGCAAACCGGATAAGT
>JBKPLN010000644.1:0-2295 GCA_046731635.1 Pseudomonadota bacterium
GTGTACGTTTTCGGATTTTTGATTATCAGCCAAGCAGCAGCGCACGGGCCGCGCTTACGCTGAATGGAATTACGACAAAGGCATTTAACTCGCGCTGTGTCACTCATGCGGTTTCCTGTTGTAATTTCACAATAGTCGTCACCAATTCCGTCATCGGATGTCGTACTTTAATTACGGCAGAGCGGTATCTTGATTACGTTACCCTCCATAGAGCGTACGTACGTAGTGCCCGTAATGTGTGGGGGCGACATGATCGCCCACCCGAGGGGTCATGAGGTCTTCAAGTTTGTCAAGCACCGGGGCGCCACTACATCTCAAATCCGCGCCAGCGGCTACCCTAAGTCGTGCGCGCCGAGTGTCCTGCTCGGTATTGGCGTTGCTCAAGTGTTGACAAATCGGCCTGCCGTGTGACGCGCCAGACGAATTGAGTGGCCTCGCGCAGCACTGGCGCCAGAACTCGCAGAGCGGGCGCAAAGGCGCCGATCAACGTAAGATGACCGACCCCGCGATAAGTGCGTTCCTCGGCAACACCGCCATGGGCGTGAATCTTCTCGGCCATTCTGCGGCTGTTCTCGGGACTGACTAGGCGATCGCGCCATGCCGTGATCAGCAGCGAGGGCGCCTCCTTACCGGTGACGAAGAAGATCGGCTGCGTTTCCGCCCTATTGGCGCCGCCGAAAATGGTGCGCAAGGTCCGGCTCTCGATTGGCAGGAAATCATACGGACCGGCTAGTCCGATGAAGCCTGCGAGATCGGTCTGGGAGTTGAGGCCGACCTGCCGCAACCACTGCGGATCGAACGACAGCATCGCTGCGATATAAGCGCCAGCCGAATGTCCCATCAGCACCAGCCGCGCGGGATCGCCGCCCCATTGGGGTGACCTCTCGCGGGCAAAGCGCACCGCTCGCGCGGCGTCTTCGACAAACATCGGAAACCGCGCCGGTGGGAAGATCGAATAATCCGGCACAACCGTAACGATACCTTGCGCCGCCAGCGAAGCGCCGACAAAACGGTAGAGATCGCGCGAACCGCGTTGCCAGCTGCCACCATAGAAGAACACGAGGAGGGGCGCCTTAGCTGCGTGGCGCGGCCTATAGACATCAAGCCTCTGCCGCGGCCCCTCGCCATAGGCGAGACCGCGGTACTCCTCCCACGCGCCGGTCGGTTCCCAGAGGTTGAGCAACTCTACAGGTGAAAAAGCGCGCTGCGCCCGGATGCCATTGCGCTTGCCCGAAGGCTTGGAGTGTGTGGAAGCGGTTCTCGCCACCGGATGCCTCCTATCATGTGGCCGTGAGCATTCAGCCATTGATCCAGCCAAAGAGAAAGCGGCGTTAGATGTAACTTAGCCAGTCTCTCGTTTTGCGCTAAGTTTCCTTTTAGGAGGACGCGTTAATGTCCCCCATGGCTCAACTCTACGTTAGGAATGCCAAGAAGGTTGAATGCGCATCTGCCTTCCCGCCGACCGCTATTTCCGTGACAGTAAAAATCTCCAAGATCGTGCCAAAGGACTCCGCAGTTCTTATCTATACGCCCCCACTTGCAGATAGACCCATTCGATTCAACGGACCTGAAACCATGGCGGATGTTCCTGTTGAAGGGCATGAAATGTATTATCAAGCTGTTCTCGGCTGCCGTGATTTCCAGTTGGATTTTTTAGGGTGGACGGACAACGTATGAACATACGGGCGGCGTGTTGTCGGGGCTAACCGATGTAGCCGCAACAACGACTGCGCCTTTCTTGCGCTCGTCGGTATGCTGTCGGCGCAATCCATACTGTGGCATGTAATTGATCGCTCGTGGACTTCGACCTTCATCGCCCCAATCGCGCTCGCCCTGCTGGTGTGGCGCACCGTAGTTGAAGACCGGGTTGCGGCGTGATCTGCCCAGTTATACCGACTACGCGGCCCGCGTGCGGTACCGGATGATGCCGGGCATCTGGTGACGTGGCGGGTCGCAGGCGATGGCGGCTGCCTTTCGGGGCAAAGCGGACATGCTCAGCACGCCACTAAATGAAACTCGCAGCCCTCAACTAACGACGACCTTACATCCCACTCTGCTACGAGAAGATTATTAGCCCCCAATCCGCAGTCTAACGCAACATCAATCCACCTCAGTTCAGCGTCACGTAGCACGTCAGTTTTGTGATGTTTGCATTCACAAAAAAGAACGTCATCACCTCGCCATGCGAACACGTCAAAACAGCCGCCACTTGACCATGCAACCTTATTGAGCATCGCATGGCGTTCACACGGCAAAGTGACCCCATTACTAAGGTTGGTATCTGTCGGCATATCA